>CAIYOV010000426.1 GCA_903927935.1 uncultured Bacteroidota bacterium
ACAATTACAATACCGGTAAGAATTTTGAAAAGTGTTTTCATGAAACAGATTATGATGATAACGAATGTAATAATTCCGAATATTCAGCTGTTCTGAATTTCAACATCAATTCGTTCCATCAGCACACTGCTCATTCAGACTTTAATATATCCGCAGCCTTGTTCCTGCGCTCTGCCCAATGCCCACACCCCCGAAGGCACTACCTGTATGCCGGGCAGCAGACCATCCAGCCATTCTTTGTGTATGGCTTCGGCATCGCCTTTTGTTATTTCGGCAGTAACGGCACTAAGCACTTTCATGGCCATTCCGCAAACGCAAAACATTACCCCGTCTTGCTGCAATTCGTTGATACCTATTTTTACTTCGCCAACACCGGGCACTTTAAAATCACCGGCTGCCGGTTGCCAGAAAGCATTGCGCAGCGATGGCTTTTTTGTTTTCGGGTCATCGGTTTTAAAGAATTCTCCGAATTTGTATTTTTCCCAAAGTTCGCTTTTCATGGCAAAAGGAATGGCGTTGTGGCGAAGCACTACTACCACTCCGCTGTCGGCAGTTTTGGTGCCGGTTTGTTCGTTAGTGATTAAGAAAACGCGAGGCCAGGCAAACGGCATCATTTCGTGCGGCTCGGGCACATCGTAAACCACTTTGTGCTTTTTGTCTTTCAGTTTGCTGAACCATTCATCGGCAGGATCGAGCTTTTCAGCTACCGGTGGTGTTTCTACTTTTACTTTGGTTTCGCAGGCTGTGGTAAGGCCAGCTAATCCTAATACTGTTGCGCCCGCGGCAAAAGTTCCAATAAAACTTTTACGCGGAAGAGTGTTTGTGTTCTTTTCCATAAAAAAGATTTTTTAAGTGATAGAATGTTGTGTCGGAACTAAAAGTAGAAAAAATATTTCTGTTCAAAATTTAAATAGGATGTCATGTTGAGCGGAGTCGAAACATCATCGCAATACCCTTCGACTTCGCTCAGGGTGACAGGGACTATTTTTTCTTCTGTGCAGAAACTATTTCCTGCCACGGCCCAAATTTGTGCTGCTTTTCACTAAAGGTATCGGCATAAGGACTGAAAGGATAATCGAAAGGTTTTTTAGAAACATCGGGCCAGTCTCCGGAAAATTTCTTTAAAGGCCGGGGTTGACTGTTTACATAAGCGGCAACATCCCACGCTTCTTCATCACTAAGTTTTGGTTCATCGTAATTTGTTCCGAAAGGCATATTGGCTTTTACAAAACCGGCAAAATTCGATAGCCGTAATAAACCGGCACCGGTGTTGAAACTATGTGTCCCCCACAAAGGCGGATATAAATAAAAGTTCACCGCAGTGTCTTTCTTGCCTTGTCCGTCAGCGCCATGACACGAAACACATTTCTGGGTGAAAACGATTTTCCCTCTCTCTGCATCAGCCGCACGTTCAAGCAAGGGAACCTTCATTATTCCTGCACCATTCGGAGTAGAATCTTTTTTCACTTCGCTCCCAACCCATTTAATGTATTGCACTATTGCACGCATTTCTTTATTGCTGCTGTCCAAAGCAACACCATTTAAACTTCGCACCATGCAATCGTTCACACGGTCTTCAATGCTTTCAATTTTGCCGCTGCGTTTTCTGTATTTAGGATATGTAGAAGCCACAGCGCTGTAGTTGTTGCCGAAAATTTTAGTGCCTGCATTGAGGTGGCAATTCTGGCAATTCATACCATTAGTGGTGTGAGAAATAATTCCTTCTGGCCCTAAGTAATGCGAGGTGAGTACAATCAAATCTCTTCCATAGCGAATTAAATTTCCTTCTTCAGTAAACGGTATAGAAGAAGTGTCGGGGGCGATCCATTGTTTAGGAGAAATTTCTTTTACAACAGCGTTTGTTTCTGAAGCGTTGTTTTGATTGCAGGAAGATAGAATCAGCAGACCGCCAGCAACAAACAGAAATTCTTTTTTGAGAAGCTTCACGACCGTAAATATAAGGATGAAGCATAGATCGATTCTACAACTTTATCCCTAACCCTAAATAAAAGCTTCTTCCAATAGAGGGAATAATTCCGGGACCAGGATATTCATCGGTACGCTTTGTAAAGTATTTGGTATTCGCCACATTGTTAAGTCCTGCTTTAATGTTGATTCGATTGAATTTATAAGTAGCCGATAAATCAATTACATTATAGGATGGTATAATGCCTACTACCGCATCGGCACTTTTAAAAGTGTTATCTGCATCAGAAAATGAAGAGGAGGTATGACTGATTAAAGCGGTAATAGAAAATCCTGCTATAGCATATGTAGCACCGAAACGGTTGATGAAGCGTGGAGCGTTCTCTACAAAATTGTTTTTATAGGCACCGGTAGTATACCGCGCATCAATAAAACTGAAGGTATTGAAAAAGCCGATAGTTCCGTATTTAGTAATGGTTGTAAGCGCTTTTACCGGATTAATTTCAAGATATGTTTCCGCCCCGGCATGCCGGCTGTTTGCCACATTCGTTCTGTAGGTATAAGGATTTCCGTCCGAATCTGTTTTTTCAATTAAGCCTATCCGGTTGTTGTATTGCATATAAAATGCACCGATATCGAAACTTAAAAAGTTTTTCACGGTTCCTCTAAAACCTAAGTCGGCATTAAAGCCATTAGCGTCTTTCAGTTTAGGGTCAATTACAGAAGTTGTTCCTGCCGGTGTCAGTTGCGAATAATCAGTCGGGCGGTATGCCTGCGTAAAGTTTCCGTAAACCGAAGTTGTGTTGGTGGTTTTGTATTGCAACCCGATTCCTGCCAATGGAATATAACGATTACGCGATTGGTCGGAGTTAATAATTCCGCTGTCAAATGTGTTGTGTCCTTTCGCTTTAGAGTTCACAAACTCAAACCGAAACCCGGGAATAACAGAAAACTTATCAGTCACCCGAAAAACGTTTTCTACAAAGGGAGCAACATTAATGGTGGTGAAATTTAAATCGTATTCAAAGTCGGGGTGGAGTAAAGTTAAATCAAAATCGCTGCCGGTTGTTCCCTCCCCGCCACCCTGACGATGCATCTTTCCATAAAAGAAACGAACGCCACCGGCAATAGTGTTTTGTGTTTTTGCCATCCGGTAGCTGGCTGTCATACGTAACTCATTGGTGCTGCTTAAAAAAGTTTCTTTCTCAACCTCTCTGTTTACATAAGTTCCTGTAGCAGGGTCCATTTCATCCGGTTCTTCGGGACCACCGTCTTCGTTTTTCCAAACTAAACTTCGACCGCTGGCTAAAAGCGAGGAAGTGAAATTCAACGAGACATTTTTGCTAATGCTGTATTCTAATTTCAATGCACCAACATTCCAGGGACTTTTTAACCAGTTGCGCGCGCGGAAAGTGGCGCGGTTATCTGCAGTATATTGTTCGTCACTCAACCCACCGGGCATATGTATGCGATTGCGAAGGGCGGAATACTCCAAACTTATTTTTAAATTATCGGTTGGGGTAAACTGAATTTCTCCAAAACCTGAAAACTGACGATAGTTGGAATTATCGCGCCATCCGTTTACATGTGTGTATTGAAAATATCCATAGTAGCTGAACCATTTATGCCTTCCCCCAATTGAATTGAAAGAATTAAACAAACCAAAACTTCCTGCAGTCTGCTCTGAGACGAATTCAAATTTTTTATCCGGAGCATCGCGGATGATGTAATTGATAACACCGCCAAACTGCGGACCAAATTGCAAACTCGAAGCCCCGCGAATTACTTCAATGCGCTGAACTGCCTCAAGGGTTGGCAAAAAATAGGCCTCAGGGTAGCCATATAAATCGGCAGTGATATTGTAGCCGTTCATGCGCGTGTTCGTCTCCTGACTTTGTGATGGATTTAAGCCGCGAAAACCAACACCGTTAGATGGGAAACCGCTTCCCTGAGTTTCGGAAAAAACCGCTCCCGGTATTCTTCCCATCACCTGCCGTGGATTGTTCAAAGCGGTATTTGCATCAATACTATCCGTTACAATTACTTCAGTTTTTTTACCCGAATATATAATACCGTTGCTTACTTCACCGAGGTAACCCATGCCTTTCATGGTACGAACTGTAGTGATAGTCACTTCTGATAAATTCAGATTTTTCTGTTTAGCGGTAGTTGAGTCCTGAGCAATCAGAAAGAAGGTTTGCAGACAGAAAACTGTGAGTAAAAATGGGTGTTTTTTCTTCATTTTTCTATTTAGATTTAATCTAATTAGGCACAAATGTAGAAAGCCACACTACTTTTTCAAATCAAAAATAAATGACTTTTATCAGTTGTTTTCGAGCGGTTATTTTCACTGCTTAAGCTGTGCTTCCACAATCTTTCTTTCCCATACTTTCCAGGTAGCTAAAGCAAAAATTGCTTTTGCCTTATCAAGGTTCTCGGGGTTCTTTAAGAAAGCCTTCAAGGTTTTTGAAGCCGGATTTGCCAACCGGCCATTGGGGTTGGTACAGGCATTGAAAAGGTTTTTAATCAGCTCATCGTTGCAGAAATTCAAATGCTCTAAGGCTTCCATGGCTTTAATTCGGGTGCGGAACTCATACCGGTTACTTGTATACTCCACTAACTGCTGCTGATAGGTAGCTGTGTTGGCACCGGTTGGTTCATTCCTGCAGCTTATTTCCAGCCACGCCATGCGCACATTGTCGTGCAGTCCCTTTACTTCTTTTGTTTGGTTCAGATATTGCGTCACATTGGCAGTATACTGCTTGCATAGTTTACGTAAAGTGGTTTCTATATTGTTATAAGAAGAGTCACTCAACAGTTTTTCTGCATCCGGTAAAATACTTTCCGGAATGGTTTCCAGGTTTTCCACTACCGCTTTGCGCACAGCAAAATCTTTATCGTGCAAAGCCTGTTTTAATAAATCGAAGGTGTGAGGGTCTTTATCTTTCGAAAGTTGTGCGATTATTTCCGCTTTTATTTGCCCAAATGTTTCGTTATGAAAAACCAGCAGAAGGAAATCGCGCTTTTTCTCTATATCAAAGTCGCGCAAGGAGACCAGTGCATCGTAACGGTCAATCATATTTTTTGCCTTGCCGATTTGTGCTGCGAGTTCTTCGTAACTCTTTTTAAAATCAACCATCTTGAGCACGTTTGAAGCCGGGTCGAAGAGGGTGTAGTCAATTTCTTTTCCCACCGGTGCATTTACATAAACGGTATCTGATGCATGGCTCAACCATTCTTTTTTAAGTGAGGATGAACCGTCTTTAAAGTGCACTTCAAACACTAGCGGCATTTTAAAGTAACCGGTCAACTCATCTACCTTCTGCACCTGATTTACTACAAACGCCACTCTGTCGGTTTGCCTTTCATACTTCACTTCATAATTCGGAAAACCTGCGCGGTAAACCCATTCATCGAAAAACCAGTCGAGGTTTACACCGGCCGTTTCCATAAAGGCAAACTGAAAATCGTGATTGCTCACGTTACTGTATGCGTGTTTCTTCAAATAATTAGTGATGCATCTTTTATAAACCGAATCACCCACTACATAGCGAATCATATCAATCACCTGACTTCCCTTTGGATAATGCCGCGCTGAACCTCCCCGGCTATGCGCCACCGGATACCGGTCATTCTTATCGGCAGCAATAGCACCGTTGGCCTCACCGCGTTTTGCCCACTGATAGTAATCTTCGCCAAACACCGAATGCAAAAACTGTTTGCTGTAATAGGTGGCAAAACTTTCGTGCAGCCAGTGATGCTGTGCGCTGTATTCGGTAATATAATCGCCAAACCACTGGTGGGTAAGTTCGTGCGCATTGGTGCCGTAATAAGGCCGGTCAATTGCTGCGCGCGCATCGTTCAGATAAAAATCGCCATATACCGTGGCGGTGGTGTTTTCCATGGCGCCATACATAAAATCCTGCACCGGTACGTTGCAGTAGGTCTCCCACGGAAAAGGCACACCGGTTTCTTTCACCAGCCAGTCCATCATCTCGGCACTGTACTGGTAAGAAGGGACAGCGGTCTCCGGTCTGTCTGAGTAATAATACTGGCGGCTCACCATTCCGTTTTTGCTCTTAAAATCTTTGTAGCCGTATTTATCAATGGCAATCATTATCAGGTAAGGAACCATGGGCTTGCTCATAGCATAATGCCAAGTAGCGGTGCCATCGTTGTTCTTCTTCTTGTCCTTCAGCACACCGTTTGAAATAACGGTATATAAAGTATCGAAAGTGATGGTGGTTTCGGTAATCATCTTGTCGTTCACATCATCATAACATGGAATCCAGTGACGGTTATCGATGCCCTGCCCTTGCGTCCAGATTTGGTGACGGGTAAAGTACTGGTCGTTGTCAGTATTCTTCGCGTCTACATTCCAGCCTATAAAATACAAACCTTTGCGTGGGGTAGCTTCGTAATTTATTTCAAGCTTGTAGCTTTTGTTCCAGTCCATAGCCTGTAAAAAGCGGATGGTGATACCGGTGCTGTCGGTAGAGTAGGTTAGGGGTTTGCCATCGAGTGACACGCTTTTAATTTCCATGTCTTCGGCATTCAGAAAGAGTGTATCTACCACAAACTGAATGGGCCGGAAATCGTATTTCACCTTGCCTATCACTTTCCCCTCTTTGGTATTGAACTTTACATCGAGCTTCATTTTTGTAAAATCGACATTGTGTTCACGGATGCGCCCGTTATTGTCGCGGAGGTAACAAATAGAAGTATCCTGAGAGAATGATAAATTGTAAGTGATAAGTGATAAGCTGAATGCAAAAAACATTCGG
>CAIYOV010000427.1 GCA_903927935.1 uncultured Bacteroidota bacterium
GGTGTTTGTTTATACCGATGCTTTACAACCGGAGGTTGATACTGTTTTCGGCTTCTACCATGATTCTACAACCTATAACGTTAAAGGCCGGATAAATACACACGGTACATCAACTCAATGTTATTTTGAGTTTTCGACAAGTAACAGTTTTTCTCCGCTTTATCATACCTACAATCAATATATAACCTGCGATACGTTTAAAAACGCTGAAATTTATTTACAAGGCCTGATTCCGAACACTACCTATTATTACCGTTTTGTAGTTAAGTCTATTCTTGGCACCCAATATTTTGATACTCTTAGCTTTTATACTTACACCCCTCGCCAAATTGTTGTGACCGATACAACTTCCAGCATCACTCTATCTTCTGCAGTGTTATTTGGCAGTGTAAACAAATGTATTCCTTCATCTTTTTCATTTTTTATTTACGGCACAAACTCAGACTTACAATTAAGTCCAACTATTCATACAGTTCCTCCTGTAATAACTGATACTTTACTTCATTCGGTTTGGGCATATATTTCCAATCTTCAACCAAATACCAGGTACTATTACACTTTGGCACTACAGACGCCCTACGGAATTGTTACCGGTGATACGCTGAGTTTTATAACTGTGCAACCAGGCTACACTTTCCAAACAGATAGTCCCTCAAACGTTAATGAAACCTCGGCCACGGTTAAGGGAGAAGTAGAAAATTTACCCCATCTGACCAACTTATTTTTTGAATATGGCAGCACTTCCGATTTTGGTGATTCTATAATCGCTACACCTGCCTTTGTGAACGATACTGCATATCATTCAGTTACTGCGCAGTTGACATCTCTGATGCCTTATACCAATTATTATTACCGATTAAGGGGGAACTCATCAAATACAGTGTATTACGGGAGCCCGCATTCTTTTTTCACCAATTACAACCACTTCAATATTCAGACTTTACCGGCAAGCGGTATTACTATGAGTACGGCTGTTATGGAGGGTAGTGTAGATAAATTTATGCAACCGGTGCAATTATCTTTTCAATATGGAATCACGCAATCAATGGGGCAAACTGTTGTCTGCTCCCCTGCGATTGTTAGTGATAGTTTGATGCACAATGTTACAGCATCTCTAACCGGATTATTACCTGGTACCCGTTATTATTATTATTTAAAAGGGGAGACATCTCTTGGTAACTTCTTTGGTTCACCCCAAAGCTTTTTTACAAGCACCCCTTACTCATTTATACAAACCGACCCGGCTACCGGTATTACAAACAATTCTGCACGATTAAATGGTTCTGCAGCAGGCTTTCTCGCACCGACCACTGTTAATTTTGAATATGGTGCCACTGCGGCTTTGGGTAGTCAGATACCTGCTTCTCCTGCGTATGTAACCGATACTCTTTCACATTCTTTTACTGCTGATATAAGTGGTATGTCGCCCGGGCATGTTTACTATTACCGCTTAAAAGGTAATGCTTTAGGGGTTGATTTTTATGGCCAAATACGACAGGTGTATTCGGGAAATTCGGAGATACCAAACTGGGATTTTCAATATTGGCAACCCGATACTTTTAAATTGCCTGATGCCTGGAATATTTCGGGTGATGAATATGCTCAGGTGCCTGGTCATTCCGGTAATTATGCACTGAGATTAAGTGGTCAGACTTTTACTATACTGGGCATTATGGATGACAGTAAAAAGAATGGCAGCAATGGCCCCGGCTTTTATGGTGGGGTTCCTTTAGCCGGTCGGCCCGATTCTGTTTCAATATACGCCAATGTTTCGTTTGCTCCGGGTGATACAGGAATGTTGATTGTTTATCTTCATAAGGATACAACCTCGCTTGCATTTCAGCTATTTAAACTGGCGGGCAATTCTGGCGGTGTATTTAAGAAGTTTACTTTTCCTATATCTTATCCCTCGGGCTTGAATCCCGATAGCGTTGTAATCGGTTTAGTTCCATTAAATTTAGATGGCAATAACAGCGACCCTAACGATTACATGGAAATAGATGATATTTCGTTTTCTCCTGGACAAATGCAGGTTTATAATGGTGATTTAGAGCATTGGTTTGATTTTAACCACAAATCGCTTTTAAACTGGACCTACAACAAGCACATTTTGATCAACCAATCGACAGCTAATGACCCCTATCTTTTAAATCAAACCTTGTTTAATTCCCCTGCTGACTATGCTGTTGAGTTACGTAATGTTTATGCTTATGATAAATGGTGGAACAGTGAAATAAATAATCAAAGTGATATTCTGAATAATACCAGTGGCGGATTTGCTGTTAATACACGCCATCAGACACTAAATGGTTATTATAAATGGTTTCCGGTTAACGGTGATACATTGAGAATTAATGTAGAAATGTATGCTAACGGTCAGAGCATTGGTCAGGGAGTGCTTCAAAAAACCGATTCGGTTACGCAGTTTACTGCTTTGGATATTCCCATTTATTATACCGGTCCGTTAGCCTATCCTGATGAAGCCCATATTCGAATAATCAGTTCGCAAAAACCTGCCAAAGGACCATCACGGGTGATAATTGATAAACTAAGTTTTGATGGCTTTACTTCGGTTGACGATAATGTTTGGGTAAACAGCACCGTTGAAAGCGGATTGAAAATTTATCCGAATCCAACCAGAGACCGTGTAGTGATAGACATAGAAAACAACATTCAGGAGGGAGACTTTGTTCAGTTATTTGACCTGAACGGAAAGATGATAAATGAGTTGCGGCTATCACCTAACCAAAACAGAGTTGAACTGAACCTTGCAGACCTTACGGCCGGTTTTTATTTACTGAATGTAAAGGCGGGTAACCGGATATCGAACGGAAAGATTGTAGTGGTGAAATAAAACAACTTCAACCCGTTGGCAGAGTTAAACATGTTTTGTATGAACTCCGTCAACGGGTTGTATTATTTTTCGCTATAGCGTAATTGAAAGAATGGTGCCGGCAATTTCAGTAAATAATTCCCCCGCTTATATATCACCCAACATCGGGCGCAATAATATTTCCTCTACCACCGTATTCTCCGAAAGATTATAAATATCCCAAACAGACTTGGCAACATCTTCGGGCTTCATGAATCTTGATTTAGGTAAGTCACTTCCTTTCCATGAGTCGGTGTAAGTAGCACCGGCAATGAGAGCGGTTACTTTAATGTGATGTTCTTTTAATTCTTCGCGCAATGCTTTTGATAAACCAAGCAAGGCGAACTTAGAAATAGAATAGGAGCCTCCATTCGGATAGGCCTGAATACTTGCTACCGAGCAGAGATTAAAAATATGTCCGGCTTTCTTTTCTATCATCTTTGGCAGCAGCATTCTGCTGAGGTGATAGGCACTGTAAAGATTTGTCTCTATCAGCTTTTCGAGCGTTCCTTCGTCTTCATTAATTACCTGACCGGGAATGAAAATGCCTGCGTTGTTGATGATAACGTCTGCCGCACCAAATTCGCTGTTTACTTTTTCTGCGAAAGCTTTTACCTCTTCTTTCTTACTTACATCGCATTTGCTTAACAGCAGTTTGTTGTTGGCAGTTTGCAGTTTGCTGTTTAGTTCGGCCAGGTCTTTTTCGGTTCTTGCGCACAGGGCCAAGTCCCAGCCCTCACTCGCAAATTTCTCGGCAATGGCGCGACCTATTCCTTTGGTGGCACCGGTTATTACGATTCTTTTGTTCATGCAACAAACTTATAAATTACAGGAATGAATTCTCAAATCATCATATTCTCACATTATCGTATTGGCATTGTTATATTTTTCTTTTCTTAGCCGCATACTTATGTATAAATTTTTTGAGCAGTTAGGGGCGTATCTCATTTTAATGCGCCAATCGTTTTCGAAGCCTGAAAAGGCGAATATGTATTGGAACGAAACATTCCGGCAGGCGCGCGATATCGGTGTGGGTTCGCTTCCTATCATTGCCATCGTTTCTACTTTTATTGGTGCCGTAAGTGCGGTGCAGTTTGCTTATCAGTTCCGGTCAATCAGTCTGGTGCCTATGTGGTGGATTGGTTCTATTGTGCGCAAGGGAATGATTCTTGAACTGGCACCAACTATTTCTGCGCTGCTGCTGGCGGGCAAAGTGGGCTCCAACATTTCTTCGGAGTTGGGAACCATGCGAATTTCGGAACAAATAGATGCTTATGAAATTATGGGAGTAAACACACCGGCCTATCTGATAGGTCCTAAAATAGCGGCTTCGGTGGTGGTAGTGCCTATGCTGGTGGTGATAGCGGTGTTTCTGGGAATTATAGGAGGATGGGGTGCGGGTATGCTCGGCAACTTTTATTCTAACACTGAATACTTCCGCGGGGTTACCGATAACTTTGACGGCTATGATGTAACCGTGATGCTCACCAAGGCCGTGTTGTTTGGTTTTATTATGTCATCGGTTTCGTGCTATAAAGGGTTTACGGTTCAGGGCGGTGCGGTGGAAATCGGCAAGTCGAGCACACAAGCCGTGGTGCTTAGTTCTATACTCATGATTATTGTAAACTTTTTTGTAGCCTTCTTCCTGCTGTGATAGAAATAAGAGACATTAAAAAGAATTTCGGAACCCAACAGGTGTTGAAGGGTATCAGCGCTACGTTTGAAAACGGCAAGTGCAATCTCATTATCGGTAAGAGCGGTTCGGGTAAAACCGTTACGCTTAAATGCATGGTGGGTTTGTTTGAGCCCGATGAGGGAAGTATTTTTTACGATGGGCGGAATATTACCGAGATGAATTTCCACAACCGTAAAACCATTCGCAGAGAAATAGGTATGCTTTTTCAGGGCACGGCTTTGTTCGATTCGCTTACTGTGGAAGAGAATGTGCGCTTTCCGCTCGATATGTTTACCGACCAGACCGAGGAAGAAAAAAGAGAACGCGTAAATTTTTGTTTAGGCCGGGTCAATCTTCCAAACACCAATCTGAAATTTCCCGGTGAACTTTCGGGGGGTATGAAAAAGCGTGTGGGAATTGCCCGCGCTATTGTAATGAACCCCAAATATCTTTTCTGCGATGAACCCAACAGCGGTCTTGACCCTAAAACCGCCATTGTAATTGACGACCTGATACGCGAAATTACCATTGAATACAACATCACTACCGTAGTAAACACGCACGACATGAACAGTGTAATGGGCATTGGCGATAAGGTGGTGTTTCTGCACGAGGGGTATAAATACTGGGAGGGAACCAAACAGCAGATAATGGAGATTACCGATGGTGAACTATTTGATTTTATATTCGCATCCGACTTTTTGAAAGACTTGCGCAGACATGCTAAATTCTAACCGGCAGTAAGCAATAAGCCGCAGACAAAAACAACTAAAGGCAAACAATAAACAACTAACCATATTATGAGCGTACTTGTAAATAAAAATTCGAAAATTGTAGTGCAGGGCTTTACCGGTAAAGAAGGAACATACCATGCCGAGCAAATGATTGCTTACGGCACTAACGTAGTAGCCGGTGTTACCCCCGGTAAAGGCGGTGAAAAACATTTAGATAAACCGGTGTTCAACACCGTTGCCGATGCGCGCAAAGCCACCGGTTGCAATGTGAGTATTGTTTTTGTTCCGCCTGCTTTTGCAGCCGATGCCATTATGGAAGCGGCCGATGCCGGTGTAGAAGTAGTGGTATGCATTACCGAAGGCATACCGGTGCAGGATATGGTAAAAACAAAATGCTATCTGGAAGGTAAGAACACCAGATTGGTGGGACCTAACTGCCCCGGTGTAATTACATCTGACGAAGCTAAAGTGGGAATTATGCCCGGCTTTGTTTTCAAGAAAGGAAGAATAGGCATTGTTTCGAAAAGCGGAACGCTTACTTACGAAGCGGCTGACCAGGTGGTTAAAGCAGGTCTTGGTGTTTCAACCGCCATAGGTATAGGTGGCGACCCTATTATAGGCACTACTACTAAAGATGCCATTGAGTTATTTATGAACGACCCCGAAACAGACGGCATTGTAATGATTGGCGAAATTGGCGGTAACCTCGAAGCAGAAGCTGCCCGCTGGATAAAAGCCAACGGCACTAAACCGGTGGTAGGTTTTATTGCGGGTCAAACTGCTCCTGCCGGACGCAGAATGGGACATGCCGGTGCTATCATTGGCGGTAAAGACGATACCGCTGCTGCCAAAATGCAGATTATGCGCGAGTGCGGAATAACGGTAGTGGACAGCCCCGCAGCCATTGGTGAAACCATGGCGAAGGTGCTGGGTTTGGTTTTAGCTGATTAGAAGATAAAAAGCAAATATAGAGATGCCATCGCTTTCAGTGATGGCATCTCTTTTTTATTTAAGGCCACTTATCTATGCCACGGTTACAACCGTGACACGGGCGGTATCTTCACCTAAACTTCTGAATACCTATTCCCGAAAACAGAATACCTATTCAGAGTTTCGGAATATCTATTCCTGAATTTAAAATACATATTCA
>CAIYOV010000428.1 GCA_903927935.1 uncultured Bacteroidota bacterium
ATTTTTGATTTTTGATTTTTAATTTCTTTCCCCCGCTAATTGCTTCTTGCTTAGTTATGTTTGACTTCTCACTGTCGCTACCCACCACCACTCTTGTATTTGTTTCCGCTTTCTGATTTCTGATTTCTAATTTTTCCTCTTTGCCTACTGCCAATTGTTTACTGTTTACCACTCCGCGCAACTCATATCCAATTACTCCAAACAGCAATGCAGCAGCAATGCCACCGGTCCACCACCAGAAAAATCCTCTTCGCTTTTTCTTTTCATCCAGCATAGTCTCCATCTGCTCCCACGCCTGTGGGTCGAACGGAAACTCAGTGCTGCTGAGCTTATCGCGCAATAGTTTATCGCTGTTATTTTCCATATACGCTAACGTTTACTTTATTCATTTGAATTATTTTCTCATGCAATCTTGCTCTTGCCTTTGCCAAATTTGACTTTGATGTTCCTTCGCTGATGCCGAGCAATTCGCCAATTTCATTATGATTATATCCTTCCACCACATACAAATTGAAAACAGCGCGGTAAGCAGGCGAAAGTTGATTTATCATTTCAAAAATTTGCTCAGCCGCTAAATCCGAAATCACATCACCGGTATCTTCTGCATAAACTGTTTTTTCAATATCCGAATGCTGGTGTCGGATTTCGCTGCGCAGATAATCAATGGCTGTGTTTACCATTATCCGGTAAATCCACGATTCTAAATTTCCCCCTTTATCTGCAAACTTTTTTATCGAATCAAACACTTTCAAAAAACCCATGTTCAGTATTTCGGTGGCTTGCTCACGATGCGAAGCATAGCGCATACAGACACTCATCATCTTGCCGAAAAAACGTTCGTATAAACGCTTTTGTGCAAGCCGCTCGTTTTTTATGCAGCCCTTGATGAGTTCTTCTTCCGTCACACTGAAAATTATTCGCATCGAAGTTACAAATTGACGAGCCAAAACCCTTTCGGGGCTGAGCAATTTATTTCTCTACCGGAATTTTACTCAACAACGAAATATTTTCAACGTTGGTGTAATCATATTGATACAAGCCATCATCGCCAATCATCAGCAAGCGATTGTTGAACGGAATTACATCTGCTGCACTGATGTTGGTGAAATGTGCAATCTGGTTGCTGGCCAACTGCATTACATCGGTAGCGTTATAAACTTTAAGTCCATCACCTTTATCGCAGATGAAAAGTTTTTTATTGTCGATGCCAATTCCGTGGGGGTTAGTCATTGCCATTGTTGTTTTCAAAGTAGGATGAGCTAGGTCAGTAATGTCAACCACTTCCAATTGGTTCACACCCATGTGACAAGGCGCATCGTTGCTCAAGGTGAAATAAGCGTAATCATCATCTACCACTACCGGGTCGCACGCGGTGATGTGACTGTATTCCGAAACAAAAACAGGGCTAAGTGGATTCGAATTATCGTAGATATAAACTCCCGAATTGCTGCCGATAAACAAATGATTTTTATAAGGGAAAATAGTTTGAATGCTCCAGCCCAGGTTATAATCGCCAACCTTCGAAGGATTTGAAGCGATAGAAATATCATACACATTTAGTTTAGTGTCGTCAACTATGTAAAGCGTGTTGTTTGAAATGGTGAAGCGTGCAGTAGAACCGCCAATGCCCGGTGTTTGTGCCGAATAAGTAGTAGGGCTGGCTGTTCCGCCTGTTGCGTTAGCGGTAAGTACATCACCTTCCATCCACGGGCCTCTTCCGTAATATACCTGACCGGTGTTGCAATCGGAACTTACTTTCTCAGTCACCATTTTTTCTTCCCACTCTTTAACTACACCAAGATTGGCATCATACGAATAACCATATGTATAATAGCGCTGAGGAATCGCATTCTCTACTCTTTTCAAAACCGTAACGCTGCCTAGATTCGAAATATCGATTGCGAGCAAATCAATGTAGCTATCGGCATAAAGTGTATTGCCTGCGACCGCTAAATCAAGATTGCCGGGAATGCTGATGAACGAAATGTTTTGAGGAGAGGAAGGATTTGAATTATCAATTACGTGAATTCCTTTATCAACTTCGTTTACAAAAATGTAATTGCCCTTCATGTAAATTTTGCCGGGTTTCTTCAGCACCTGTGCCGGTTCCGATTTTACAGAACTGCGAAGTTCCTCTAAACTCATGTAAACGGGCACATACTTTTTGTAAGTAACCGTTTGTTCGCACTTATCTTTTTTGCAGGAAGAAAAAAGAAACATGCTGAGAATAAGAACTGCTGAAAACGATTTGAGAGAAATGGATTTCATAACGAATTAGTTTTTGTTTTTGAATAGAGGCAACGGTTTTCAGGTTTAAAACGTTTTGATTCGAGAAACCGTTGCCTGAACCCAAAATATTTTTTATGACCAGATTTCTTCTTCCTTTAATGATGTTCGTTTCATCATTCGTTTTCGCCCAAACGAATATTGAAGATGTGGTTTACATGAAAAGCGGAAGTGTAATCCGGGGGAAAATTCTTGAACAGAAAAATGAAACCATAAAAGTAGAATTACTCGGGGGCAGCATTTTCGTTTTCAAACAGAATGAAATTGACAGCATTAAACGCGAAAATGCTTTCAAAAACAAACTGAAAGAAATCAAACAACATTATTTCAGACGCGACAGAGGTTTTCGCAACCAAACAGAATTCGGAATTATTTACGGAGTAGATTTAAAAAAGAACGCGAGCGACCCATATTATTATTACAACAACCCGGAAGATGATTTTGGAATTTCGTTACACAGCATTAACGGCTATCAGGTTTGGCCCTATTTATATGCCGGACTGGGATTTGGTATTGACCGGTTGATTTCATACAAGCAAACTTTCTCTCCGTTTTATCTTCGGGTATCAAGCGAGTTTTTAAAAAAGAAAGTTACTCCGTATGTTTTTTGCGATGTGGGCTACTCGGTTATGTGGAAACAGAAAAACACTGATTACATGTCATATCAAAACAAGGGCGGTCTGTATGTTTCATGCGGAGGTGGCGTAAGAATTTATACCCGCAGCCGTGCCTCGGTAATTTTATCGGCTTCTTATAAACGAAACAGCAGCGAAACAAAATGGTGGTATACGCAATATGATGCAGGAACTACTTATGATATAAAGCGCACTTATCAGCGTTTATCCGTCAATGTCGGAGTTTCTTTTTAATAGCGCAGTTGGTGTTATTTTTACGGGGTGAAAAAAGAAAAGCCCTATCACTCTATCCGGAAACCAAACTTTATTGGCGGCAAAAATGCTTTTCAAAAATTTCTTTCTGATAATTTAGTTTACCCAAAGGAAGCACATGAAAACAAGGTGGAGGGCACTGCGTTTGTAAAATGTGAGATAAGCGATAAGGGAAGAGTTTTGAAAGCAGAATCAATTCACAAACTTGGTTTCGGTATAGATGAAGAAGCAGAGCGACTTTGTCTGCTCATGAAATTTGAAAACACTACGGAGCGCGGTTTGAAAATAAAGCACATCAGAACCATCCGGATTCCCTTTTTGCTTCCGAAGGAAGCTACTGTTCAAATCAATTATCAAACCACCGAATCTAAGGACAAAAAAAACAGTTTCAATTACACCATTAAGTTCTGACCTGGTCAGACCACTATTCTCTTGGAATTATACTAATCTCTTCTTCCATCCGTCCATCGCGGAACATGCGCAGGTAATGTTTTTTGTTGTTCATTTCATCGCTTCCAATCTGGTAGTTATAGGTGTATTCTCCTTCGCGTTGAGTTTCGTTGTTCACGTAAACTTTTTTCATGTGGTTGTCTTCATCAAACAGGGCAATCATCACTTTTGCGGTTTTTGAACAACTGTAACTCAGGCTGCCGGAATAAACGGTGCGGGTAGTAAACGTTCTTACCGGGGCTGAATATGGCTCACTTACAGGCGCCTCTTCATACATTTTTTTTAAATCAATCCCTTTCGCTTTTGCCACAAATCTTCGCAGGTCATACATCATAGTGGTATCGGTGCTAAAAATGGAGTGTAATTCGTAATCGTTAGTTAAACACCAAACCGCATTCTGCGCAGCATCGCCCTGGTATTTTTTTCTGTTTAGTAGTTCGGTAAGCCCGAGCAGGTTGCCGGTGGCACGGTTTCTTAAAAAAAATTTTGCCTCCGGTGATGGTCCTCCGTCATGGGCTTCGGTACACATGGCATAAATTCGATAGTTCTTTTTCTGTTTGGGTTGAAGTTTTACTATGAGTGTTTGTGTTACAATCATAGTTTGCAGATTTGAATCAGCGGGTACTAATCTGTATCCGTATTCAAGGTTCAGATTCAAATTTTCACTTGATGTGCTCAGCACTTCCATGGCCATGCAGGGGCCGTAGTGTGAGGAATATTCTACATGGAAAGAGGTGTCGCTTACGGCACCATTCATTTTTATACTTACTAATTTTTTTTGGACAGCTTCAGAAAGCCGGTAAGAAGTTTCGGCCCTGCTGCCGCCTGAAATTAAAATCAGCAACAGAAATAAGTAGTTTGTTTTCATACACTTCGATTTAGTTTATAATGAAGAGATGACGGAAAGGCAACAACTCCACAAAATAGTCAACTATAATTTAACGTTCACATACACTCATTTATTATCTTTCGCCAAAAATATTTCTGATGCTTATTATAGGAATTGCCGGTGGTTCCGGTTCGGGTAAAACAACGGTGGTAAAAAAAATAATGCATTCTTTTTCGCGCGAGCAGGTAACCGTTGTTTCGCAGGATAGTTATTACAAAGACAACAGCCATATTTCAGAAGAAGAAAGAAAGAGAATAAACTTTGACCACCCGGAAAGCATTGAATTTGATTTGCTGGTAGAGCATATGAAACTGTTGCGTACGGGCAATGCCATCGAAGAACCGGTGTATGATTATATTACTTCCTCACGGTTGAAAGAAACTATTCATATAGCCCCCAATCACGTAATTATTGTAGAAGGAATTTTACTTTTTACCGATAAGCGCGTGCGCGATTTGTGCGACATAAAAGTTTTTGTGGATGCCGAGCCGGACGACCGGCTGATTAGAATTATGGAACGCGATATGCGCGAACGCGGCAGAACCGCCCAACAGGTAATTGAGCGTTACGCGTTGGTTAAAGAAATGCATGTTCAGTTTATTGAACCCACCAAACGTTTTGCTGATATCATCATTCCTCAGGGCGGACAAAACCAAGTGGCCATAAATGTATTGGTGGCTACTATTAAACAAAAACTGCTGCAGGAAAGTAACCGTTCTATCAATTAAGGCCTTATTTTAAGCAGATTATATCCCATTATGCCGCAAAAGTGGCATAAAACACCCTCTTTTTGTTCGCAAATTTGGTAAAGTGAAAAGTTTCACTGTCATCTGTTATAACAAATGCATATGAACCAGTTGTTTCGCATCGATCTGTTACAACAAACTCTCATAAAACAAATGTTTTGCCTCAATGTGTTATCACACATTTAATTAAAACTGTTGTTTTGCTATGGTTTGTAATTACAAATGCTTATGAAACTAATGTTTCACTATCATCTGTAATTACATATTGATATGAAACTGTTGTTTTGCTACGGTTTGTAATTACAAATGCTTATAAAACTGTTGTTTCACTATCATCTGTAATTACAAACCTTAATGAAACTATATTTTTAGCGTATTGCGTAATTACATTAATAGCTGAAACTACCCGAATGGTTAAATGGGTTAGCCTGTGTTACATAACAAAGCCTAAATCTTTGTATGGCCGATAACCTTGCTGTAATAGGCTTCGTAAAGCGGAAGAATATTGGCAATATCGAAGGTTTGGGCCTGTGCCAGAGCGTTTTTCTTAAACTCCTTTAGCCGCGAATCGTCCTCAAGAATATAAATAGCGTTTCTGGCCATGTCTTCAAAGTCGCCCACGTTGCTCATAAAGCCTGTTCTACCGTGAATGTTTATTTCGGGAATTCCACCGGCTTTGGAAGAGATAACCGGCACCTCCACCGCCATGGCTTCGAGGGCTGCCAGACCGAAACTTTCGGTTTCGGAAGGAAGAATAAATAAATCGGAAACCGCCAGCAGTTCCTCTACAGCATCCTGCTTGCCCAAAAAACGGACATCTTCGCAAATGCCCATACTGCGGCAAAGAATTTCAATTCCCATCCGCTCGGGCCCATCGCCAACCAGGAAAAGTTTGCTCGGAACATTTTTATGTACTATGCCAAACATTCTCACCACATCTTCCACCCGCTTTACCTTTCGAAAGTTAGAAACGTGGGTCAGAATTTTTTCTCCGTTGGGCGCTATGGCTTTTTTAAAATGGTCTTTATCGGTTTTCTTGAAACGTGAAAAGTCGATAAAGTTCGGTATCACTTCAATCTCACGCGTAATGTTGAAGTTTTGATACGTATCATCTTTCAAACTCTGCGAAACCGAAGTAATGCCATCGCTGTGATTGATAGAATATTCCACCACCGGTTTGTAGCCGGGGTCTTTGCCCACCAGCGTAATATCGGTGCCGTGCAGGGTGGTAACAAAAGGAAGGTCGTAGCCTTTCTCTTTCAAAATGCTTCGCGCAATTAAAGCTGAGGAGGCGTGCGGAATAGCATAATGCACGTGCAGAATATCCAGCTTTTCAAACTGAGCCACATCTACAATTTTGCTGGCCAAGGCACTTTCGTAAGGCTGATATTGAAACAGCGGATAATCCAAAGCAGATACCTCATGGTAGAAAATGTTTTCGTTAAACGAATCTAAGCGCACCGGCTCCTGATAAGTAATAAAGTGAACCTGGTGACCTTTTTTAGCCAGCGCCTTTCCTAATTCCGTAGCCACTACTCCGCTTCCACCATAGGTAGGGTAACACACAATACCAATTTTCATAAATCAAATTTCATTTAAGACGAAGCGAATGTAAACAGATTGTAGTAAGAGAAATTTACTTGCTCAGCGCCTTATAAATAACCTCCTGCAAATCGGTGCGGATATTCATTTTCACTAATTGGTTATTCTCCGCATTCGGATAAACTCGGTTGCTTAAGAAAATATATGTGAGGTTATTTTCAGGGTCGCTCCAAACACAGGTGCCGGTAAAACCGGTGTGACCAAAAACAGAAAGCGGAACACCATCGTAACAAGGTGAAGGTTTGCTTACGTCCGGTTCGGGTTTATCAAAACCAAAACCCCTCCGTGAGATTTTTGATTGCCGCGAAGTAAAAGTGTGAATAGTGCACGAATCCAGAAATCTTTTTCCGTTGTAAGTACCGTTGTTTAACAGCATTTGGAAAAGCGCTGCAAGGTCAAAAGCATTGCTGAACACTCCGGCATGTCCCGCCACACCCCCATACATGGCAGAGCCCGGGTCATGCACATAGCCACGCACCACCTGTTTGCGGAAAGCAGAATCGTTTTCGGTAGGCAAAATTCTTTCGCGCGCATATCTTTCCATTGGCTTGAACCCGATTCGCGTTAAGCCCATTGGTCTGTAAAAATTCTCGCTTACATATTCATCCAGTTTCCTTCCCGCAATTTTTTCTACAATCTTTTGAAGAATATAAAAGTCATTATCGCTGTAAACATATTTCGGATGCTCGTCTATAGGCGAATGATTGATGATGCTCCACATGGTATCCGAATAATCATTGCGGATAAAAAGCGAATCAGCTACGCGAACAGCGAAAGAAGAATCGGCAACTTTGCGATAATATTTCTCAAAGTTGCTGTCGATGGTGTTTTTATAAAACATGAAGAATGCTTTCAGCCCCGCCTGGTGAGTAAGCACATCCCGTAACTTTAAATGTTTAATGGTGGCGTCTTTCGGCAAGTCGAGGTAATCGTCAACAGTTTTATCAAGGTTTATTTTTTTCTGCTCATAAAGTTTCATCACTGCAAGTGTGGTGGCAGCAACTTTGGTAATAGAAGCAAGGTCATATAACTCGGCAGGTTTTACTATTTCATTGGTCTCGTAAATTTTTGTGCCGTAACATTTATTCCAAATCACCTTGCCGTCTTTAGCTACTAAAAGCTGACAACCCGGAAATGCCTTGCCATCAATTCCCTTCAGAATGATTTCATCCATGTGTTTCAAAACGGAAGTTCGCAGTCCGACTTCTTCGGGAGAAGAAATTTTTAAACGATAAATCGAATCAGACATAAATCCATTGCCTGCTGCGAATGTTGCTGAAGCGGTAACCGGCAGTTTGCCCGAAATTTTTTCGGCACCAAACAAAGCGTTGGCAGCCGCGAGATTCGTAGCATCATTATCTTCATATGCTTCAAGAATCCAGGGAATGTATTCGAAATATTTGAGCGAGTAGGGGTTCCCGAAAACACATAACACCACTTTTGTTCTTCCGGTAAGCGCTTCTACAAATTTTTTGGTTTCTTCTGTTACGTTATAATTTTTTGCGGCCGCGCGAAGCATGGCGTGCAGGTCAATAATTACCAAATCGTATTTGGCAAGGGTATCGAAAATACTGTTGAACGATTTTTCGTTGTGCTCAAAATTTTGATTAAAAAAATCTATCTCCGCAAAATTATTGATGTGATGTTGAAACGGAGATGCACCAGAATTGCCAATAGAAAGCGAAGCCACTTTTCTGTAATTCCAGGCTTTCAGCGGCAAAAGATTATCCTGATTAGCAGCAATGGTAATGGCTTGCTCATACAACTTTTGACGAAGCATTTTCCCCTTCGTGTTATTCAAATCATCCCGCAGATTTTCAAGATTTACATGCTGCGGTTTAAATAAACCGAGCTTGTATTTATAAGCCAAAACTTTTTTAACACGCAACTCTAATTCGTAAAGCGAAATACATTCGCTGTCAACCAAAGCTTTTATTTTTTCAATTCCTTTCGAAGCATCTTCGCTGAATACCAGAATATCGCAGCCCGCCATAAACGCCATCGAATCTACCGTGCCGGGTTTGTAATATTTAGCAACGCCTTTCATGTTAAGCGCATCCGAAAAAACCAACCCATCAAATGCCAATGTGTCTTTCAAATAATTTGTTGCAATGCGATAAGAAAGTGAAGCGGGTGTGTTGCTTGAATCTAAAGAGGGTACATTGAGGTGAGCCACCATCGCACTGCCCACATTATTTTTAAAAAGAATTTTGAACGGGTAAAATTCGAGCGAATCGAATGCGGTAGCGCTTTTTGTAATTAATGGCAAATCGAAATGCGAATCGGTATTCACATCACCATGACCGGGAAAATGTTTAGCGCAGGCAAGCACTCCTTCATCCTGCAAGCCATCTGCATATTCAATTCCTTTGAGGGCCACTTTGTATATGTCTTCACCAAAGCTTCTATCATTTATTACAGGATTATTCGGGTTGTTGTTCACGTCTACATCGGGCGCAAAGTTGATGTTGATGCCAATGCGTTTACACTCGCGGCCAATCTCTCGTCCCATTTCATAAATCAATTTGTTATCAGCCACCGCGCCAAGAGCAATCTGATGCGGAAATGAAATGGTAGAATCTAAACGCATCGCCAGTCCCCACTCACCATCAATGGCTACAAAGCCTTTTACTTTAGATGAATCCTGAATTTTATTTGTCCAGACTGCTTCGACTTCAGGCAAGCCTTTAAAAAAAATTACTCCGCCTGCCTTACCTTGCTTCATCCAACTCAACACCGAATCCATGTTATAGAGTTTACCTTCGGTATAGGCGGGCAACATAAAAAACTGACCGATGCGTTCTTCAAGTGTTAGTTGATCATAAACAGAATCAATCCATTTTACACATGCTCTATCACTTTTCCAATTTCGGAAATCCGGATTCTGCGAAAAAGAGGATAGACAAAAGGCAATAGGCAATAGGCAAACCAGTACGCGAAGCGCAACAATTCGTATTCCGTATTTTTTATTTCGTCTTTGCAATTGCATCTGTGCGAATGAACAAAACATTTATCATGCCCTGTTTGATTCTATAAACGACTTTTCGACTGATTTATGTTGATTGAAATCCGCGGAAGTAAAAAATCATAACAGAATCGGGTTTATTCCAATGAAGAAATGCATTTAATTAAGTTTGCGCATTCATGGATATCATTCGTCTTCTACCCGATAATATTGCTAACCAGATTGCTGCCGGTGAGGTAATTCAGCGACCGGCTTCTGCTGTAAAAGAGTTATTAGAGAACTCCATTGACTCTGGAGCCACACACATAAAACTAATTGTAAAGCAAGCGGGAAAAAGTTTAGTGCAGGTGATGGATAACGGTTGCGGCATGAGCGAAACAGATGCGCGTATGTGTTTTGAAAAACACGCCACCTCTAAAATTCGCGCAGCCGAAGACCTGTTCAATATTCGCACCATGGGTTTTCGCGGAGAAGCCCTCGCTTCCATTGCTGCTATTGCACAAGTGGAATTGAAAACCCGGCAGACCGGAGAGCAACTTGGCACTTCAATCGAAATTGAAGGAATGAAAATATTGAAACAGGAGCTATGCCAGACTACAGAAGGAACTTCCATAGCCATGAAGAACCTTTTTTTCAATGTGC
>CAIYOV010000429.1 GCA_903927935.1 uncultured Bacteroidota bacterium
AACAGACAACAGACAACAGATAACAGATAATATCCAACTCGTTTTTCGTATTTCATATTTCCCGTTTCGAATTTTATAAATGAATTACTTCGCCATAAGCCGCAGCCGCAGCTTCCATAATAGCTTCGCTCATGGTAGGGTGCGGATGAATACTTTTAATTATTTCATGACCGGTGGTTTCTAATTTACGTGCCACCACTACTTCGGCAATCATTTCAGTAACGTTTGAACCTACCATATGGCAGCCGAGCCACTCCCCATACTTGGCATCGAAGATAACTTTCACGAAACCTTCCTTAGCACCGCTGGCGCTTGCCTTACCCGATGCGCTGAACGGAAACTTGCCTACTTTAACGGCAATACCTTTTGCTTTAGCTTCTTCTTCCGTTAAACCTACGCTGGCTACTTCCGGATTAGTATAAGTGCAGCTCGGAATATTTCCGTAGTCAATTGCTTCGGGATTTTTACCTGCTATTTTTTCTACACAGGTAATTCCTTCGGCACTTGCTACGTGTGCTAATGCCGGTCCCTTTACAATATCGCCAATGGCATAAACACCGGTAATGTTTGTTTGGTAAAAATCATCTACCACTACTAAGCCCTTATCGGTCTTCACTCCCGCTTCTTCTAAACCTATTCCATCAATGTTGGTAGAAATACCCACAGCAGAGAGAACAATATCACATTCTATCTTATCCGTTTTTCCGTCTTTAGATTTTGTATTCACCAAACATTTCTTTCCAGAAGTATTTACGCTCTCTAACGAAGTAGAAGTCAGAATGGCAATTCCTTTCTTCTTGAAAATCTTCTCCATCTCTTTCGAAACATCCTTGTCTTCACGCGGAAGAATATTATCCAGAAACTCAACTACCGTAACTTTAGTACCAAGTGCGGCATAGAAATAAGCGAACTCCATTCCTATTGCCCCGCTGCCCATTACCACCATGCTTTCGGGTTGCGATGGAAGATTCATAGCCTCGCGGTAGCCGATAATTTTTTTGCCGTCCTGTTTTACGTTAGGCAATTCTTTACTCCGTGCACCGGTGGCGAGGATGATATGTTTGGCTGCGTATTCCGTTTTCTTTCCGGTAGCATCGGTTACTTCTACTTTTCCTCCTTTCTTCAGTTTACCCGTTCCGGCAATTACATCAATCTTATTCTTCTTCATTAAAAACTGAACGCCTTTGCTCATACCCTCTGCTACCCCGCGGCTGCGTTTTATAACAGCCGGAAAATCAGCTTTAGGCGCGCCAACGGTAATGCCGTAATCGTTTGCATGGTTAATGTATTCAAACACCTGCGCGCTCTTGAGCAAGGCTTTAGTAGGTATACAACCCCAGTTTAAACAAACGCCTCCAAGATTCTCTTTTTCAACCACAGCAGTTTTTAAACCGAGTTGAGATGCACGGATAGCCGCTACATACCCACCGGGTCCGCTGCCTATTATTATTAAGTCGTAGTTCATATTCCTTTAGTTGGTTAACGGTAAAACAAAGCCGGTATTATCATCCTCTGTTCGCTGTAAACTATAAAACCGGAACGCAAATAAAGAGAAAGACGGTAAAAGAAGAAACCCGACAGAAATAAACTATTCAAACTATGAGTTATTTCATTTTTGTGTTTTTGCAAATTCGTGTAGGTTTGCCGCGCAAAAAATCAAAACTATGAACGAAGTATATATTGTAAGTGTAGCTCGCACACCTATAGGAAGCATGAGCGGAGTATTATCTCAACTTTCAGCCGTGCAGTTAGGCGCGCAAACCATTAAGAAAGCCATTGAGCGCGCGGGCATTACCGGCAACGATGTGGAAGAAGTAATTATGGGCAATGTAATTCAGGCCAATAACGGCCAGGCGCCAGCGCGACAGGCGGCTTTGGCTGCGGGGGTTCATGCCGGTGCTACCTGCACTACCGTAAATAAAGTTTGTGCCAGCGGAATGAAGGCCATTATTTATGCCGCACAGTCAATTATGCTGGGCGATAAACATATAGTAGTTGCCGGTGGAATGGAAAGCATGACGAACGCGCCTTACATGATGGGCAGCGGAAGAAACGGTTACCGTTACGGTAATGCTGAATTAACCGATGCCATTGTGCGCGATGCCCTGCAGGACCCTTACAGCAAAGAGATGATGGGCGTAAGTGGCGACCGCTGTGCCAAAAAATTCAGCTTTACCCGCGAAGAGCAGGATGCCTTTGTGGTTGAAAGCTACCGCAGAGCCGGAGAAGCCTACAAGAACGGTTCGTTCAGCGAGGAGTTGTTTGAGGTGGAAATTGCGGGAAGAGGCGACTCGACTTTTGTAAAGGAAGACGAAGAATACAAAAAGCTGCGTGCCGATAAAGTGGCCACCCTTAAACCTGCCTTTGGTAAAGAAGGAACGGTTACAGCAGTAAACGCCTCTAAAATAAATGACGGAGCAGCGGCCGTTGTTTTAATGAGCGGAGCTAAAGTAAAAGAGCTTGGATTGAAACCGCTGGCTAAACTGGTAGGTTATGGCGATGCCGAACAGGCACCCGATGATTTTACTACCACCCCATCGCTGGCTATGCCTAAGGCAGCAGCAAAGGCGGGTTTAGAAATTAAGAACATCGATTACTTTGAAATTAACGAAGCCTTTGCCAACGTAACTATGGCCAACACCAAATTGCTTGGCCTTGACCCTGCTAAGGTGAATGTGTTTGGCGGTGCAGTAGCACTTGGGCACCCGGTGGGTGCAAGTGGCGCGAGAATTATCATTACCCTGCTTTCTGTGCTTAAAAACAAAAGCGGCAAGTATGGCTGTGCAGGTATCTGCAATGGTGGTGGCGGTGCCAGTGCGGTGGTAATTGAGCGACTTTAAAACCTCCTCTGCCCTAAGGGCACCTTCTGCTAAAAAAGAAGGAAATATAAAAACAACAGCGCGAATGGTTTTCATTCGCGCTGTTGTTTTTTAGTATGGCGTTGCAAACGCCTTTGTTGTTACGTCCTCTTTGCAAACGAGGTCGAGCGAGGGGTAATTTACTTACTTGCTATACCCAAACGAATAAATTTCATTGGTGGATGGTATCATAAAAAACAACTCGCCTGTTTTTAAATTTTTGTCGAGTGTTACCAGATAAAGTTCGGGTCCTATTTGTTTGAATTTAATTTGAATATCATCATGTTGCGCTTGAGTTCCATGAGCACCGGATGTTGTTTCAACCCATTCTCTCCGCTTTAGTTTATCATTTACTTCTGTAGTATTAAGTACGCAAGATGAGAACGGTTCTGTATTAGGTTTGTCAAAATGAATAATAAATGAGACTCCTTGCTTTTTAGATAATTGGACATTTGATAAAGCTCCTGGCAGGATAATAATGTTTTCTCTACCCCATGCACCTTTACGTACCTTTTCTTTCGTATAATTTACTTTTTCAAGGTCTGATAAAGTGTTTGTTGTTTGGTTATAGTAGTACGGCACATTATCAAGGGATGGTTGAGGGTACTGGTTAGGCAATTCATTAATCGAGGTCTCTTTATTAGCTGATTTTTTTACTTGCGTTGTAGCCGGCTTATTGTTTTTCTGTTCGGTAACAACTACAGAGCTTGTTTTATTACCTATAGAAGCAGTTGGCGTTACAGTAGTGGCTGCAGGTGTATTATTGGATGGACCCGTTGCGGGAATATTACCAAAAAAATCACTTTCACCGTTTGCATATTTCACCTTAAACACTTCTGCTTTGGTAATATTATAGATGGGTCCTTCTACATTTTCCCATTTCTTGTATTTTATAGATAGGTCTGCTATTTCTACAACTTTCGCTTTTATTTCATCGCCATTTTTTTTGATGATAACATCTTGCGAAAACAATTGTGTAGTAAATATTATGAAGTATAGAAGCAAATATTTTTTCATGTTGTTATAATTTATATTGTTTAAATAATTGATTTTAAAAAAGTGAAACAAAATCCCCCTACCTATTGGCATCTGTAGCAAGTTCTAACATAATTTTGTTCCGCGGTGTTACCATAATTAGCTTCTACCCAGCCTGCTGGACAAGAAGGTGGTGCGGTTGAGGCACCATTACTTCTTCTCAAATACATTATTTGACAAGGAACATCAGTACGATAACATGTCCTAATGTTATTGTTTGCGCCATTTACTTGCGATAAAAAACTATAGTCAGCTTGTGTCCATCCTGATGGGCAACCCGATGGTACCCCCGGTGATGCAGTTTCTAAATACATAACACTTTCAACCACCGGTAATGCAACCGAATTACCATTTGTTATTGACAGTGTATTATTTGTGATATTTAAAGTTTGTGGATTTGAACTTCCGGTAGGTCCAGTGGCTCCTGTTACACCTTGAACTCCCTGATTCCCCTGGATACCTTGTATGCCTTGTTGCCCTGTAGGGCCAGTTACTCCTGTTTGCCCAATCGCGCCTTGTGCACCTGTTGGTCCTGTCGATCCAGTCGGTCCAGTAGTGCCTCCGCCAGAAGTTTGTGCATAAAGCGCATAAGGTACACTTATTAATTCTGTGGTTCCCATATTAGTAAACCCACCTCCACTAATATTTACCTCTACTTGTAAAAATTTATTCCCTGTGCTCCAATTAACAGAACTAAGGTTGCTTACGCTTCCTATTTCAGCAGTTACTAAACCAAATTGGTTAGTTGTTTTACTCATTGTTTCTGTAAAAATTACAGTACCCGATGGTGAGCCATCATGAATACTAAACCTCAATTGTACGGGAGTTCCGTTTGCAACAGTGTTTCCTGCATTATCGCGTACTACTGTTTGATAATTTATTTTCTGCGGTGCTTGCCCAAAAGCAATGGCCGCAAGAAAAATGAGAGAGAGAAATAAAATCTTTTTCATACTATTTTATTTTTGTTTTTC
The DNA here is from genome assembly GCA_903927935.1 of uncultured Bacteroidota bacterium. Lineage (GTDB taxonomy): Bacteria > Bacteroidota > Bacteroidia > Chitinophagales > LD1 > Bog-950. Next base: position 4,865 of record CAIYOV010000429.1, read on the forward strand.
TACCTACTCTTTAATCAGCTTTTCGGCTTACGCTGTTTATTAAAAAAAAGAGACTTCAGAAGTTTTTGAAACTTCCGAAGTCTCTATACTTTTTTGTCAAAATGCAATACCATTTAAAATCTGGAATTGCTAAAATTTTACTTACACACTCCCCAACACCGTAATGGTGGCATCATCGCTCCAACTTCCGGCATGTTTATCGGCATACAGGTAAATGGCTTTATACCGCCAAACTGCACTGGTGCCAATGGCGGGCAGGGGATCCGGGTCTAAATAATCGGGGCGCAGCACCTTTTCGGCTTTTACAAAGCCTTTACCATCGCTGCGGTCTTTCCAAAGTTCCCAGCCCTCGTACT
>CAIYOV010000430.1 GCA_903927935.1 uncultured Bacteroidota bacterium
TAGCGGATGAACATCACCTTACGTGCAAAAAAATATTTGAAGATCAAAAGTTTGTCAGCATCAATATGCTCATTCCAGTCCTGCTCAAAACCCAATTCAATGTGCAAGCCAACAGAACTTCCCTTTCCCTTCTTTGCACCTTTATTACCGGCCTCCATAATACCCGGTCCTCCACCGGTGATGATTCCGTAGCCTTCTTTTGCCAGCAGCTCAGCAGTTTTTACTGCCATTCCGTAATACTTATTGTCGGCTTTGGTACGCGCACTTCCGAAAATCGAAATACAGGGTCCGAAGCGTTCCATCTTTTCGAAGCCATCAACAAACTCGCTCATAATTTTAAACATGCGCCAGCTCGAATCTGCCTTTAATTCTGCCCAGTTTTTCTTTTTCATAACCTTAGTCATTGAATGATTGATTTTGTTTTATACGAAATTGCAAACAAACCGGTGAAGGTTATTAAACCATTAACAGCCAATAACTCAAAACCGAATTGGTAACCGCCAAACCATGCCACACTGTTTTGCGCAAGCACCCAGCAGATAACCGGTGACAGTATGCAGATGAACGGCACTATAGTTTCTTTCACCTTCCGGTTCGTCAAAATGCCAAAGGCGAATAAACCGAGCAGCGGTCCATAGGTATAACCTGCCACTTTTAATATGGTAGAGATAACGCTGGAGGTAATGACCTGCTGATAAATAAGAATAAGCACCAAAAACAAAAGCGTAATGCTGATATGAACTGCTCTGCGGGTTTTCAGTTTCTTTTCTTCGCTCCAATCGCTGCGGCTTTTCATGCCGAGGATGTCTATACAGATAGAAGAAGTCAATGCCGTAAGCGCGCCATCGGCACTCGGGAACAATGCGCTGACCAAACCCAGAATAAAAATTAAACCCGCCACCGGTGGTAAGTAATTGAGCGCAACGAGCGAAAACGTTTCGTCTGTTTTAGCAGGAAACGAAATTCCCTTTGCTTCTAAGAAAATATAAAGCGCACCACCGAGAATAAGGAAGAGCATATTCACCGCCACGAGTATCACCGAAAACAAAAGCATGTTCTTTTGCGAGTCGCGGATGTTGTGCACCGAAATATTCTTCTGCATCATCTCCTGGTCAAGGCCGGTCATGGTAATGGTGACGAAAGCGCCACCGAGAATCTGCTTAATAAAAAAGTTTCCTGCTTTCCAGTCACCGGTCTGGAAGATGGTGGTGTAACCTTTCGCGCTGATGGTGCTCCACAAATCGCTGAACGAAAAATTAAGACCGGTGCAGATTAGCGCAATGGTTATCACCAACGCCAGAATCATGCCGGTGGTTTGCAGCGTGTCGGTCCATACAATGGTTTTTACCCCACCGTTAAAGGTGTAAAGCAAAATCATCAGCAAAATCACAAACACCGTAACCGCAAACGGAACCCCGAGCGCATCTAAAAGAAAATGCTGCAGCACTATCAGCACTAAATAAATGCGGATGCTGGCACCCAGTGTGCGCGACAAAAGAAAAAACCCTGCACCGGTTTTGTAACTGGTATTGCCGAACCTGCTTTGGAGGTAGCTGTAAATAGAAGTAAGGTTAAGCCGGTAGTAAAGCGGCAGCAGCACAAAGGCCACCACCATATAGCCAATAAAATAACCAATAACCACCTGCATGTAGGCAAAGCCCTTGGCATTTACCTCACCGGGCACACTCATAAACGTTACCCCACTCAGCGAGGTGCCTATCATGCCGTAAGCCACCAGCAGCCAGTTGCTTTTTTTCTGCCCTATAAAAAAGGTTTCGTTGTTGGCGCCCCGGCTGGTATAAACCGCAATGCCCAGCAGCACCAGAAAATAAAGCAGCACAATAAAAAGTATAACCGCACTTGACATTGTCACAAAGAAAAATGAAACGCCTTGTGCTTAGCCCTCACTTATACATAAATAAATGTGGGCTTGGGGGGTTTATTGGGCAGGAACAAGAAAAACGATTTTCTAATTCGTGGCTTCTCTATTTCTTCTTTAGTAAAGAATTTATCTCTTTCAAAAAATCATTCTCCTGCTTCACCAAATCCCGTTTCAAATCTTCAATCACGTTATCTTTTTCAGCAAGCTTCGCATTCAGCTCAGCAATCACCTTATCCTTCTCCGCACTCACTTGCTTTTCACGCTCACTCACTTTCGCATCCGCAGACGCGCCATCATCAATCGGAAAATGCTTCCAGAAATTATATTTCAAATTGTTGCCAATCTTGTGCAGCGTCTGCACATCAATACTCTCCCGCTTCGTCAGATAAACCACATTACTCTGGCTCATACCCAAATCCAATCCCAGGTCTCGCTTAGTTCGGTGCTGGTCATCCAAAAGCTTCTCAATCATTCCGCCTATGTGAATATAACTCGCCATAATTTTATGTTTTTCGCAAAAATAAAGCGAAATCTGACTGAAACACAAATTCTACAGCCAAAAACTTCAAATCATCAGCAGGTAAATCAACATAGTCAGCAATGGAATTAACATAAGCAGCAGCGCAATCAACGCAATCAACAGCATAATCAACACAAGCATCAAAATAATCAATACAGTCAGCAGTGAAATTGAATAAGACATCAATGGAATCAACACAAACAACAAGTAAATCAACACGAGCAACAAAACAATTGACATAGAGAGCAAGGCAATCAACATCGTCCTCAAGGAAATTAAGGCAGTCAGGAGCACAAATCACAGGGTTGGAAACGCGAAACAATTTACCGGAAGCGCAAATTACAAACTTGGAAACAGAATTCTATAAGTCTTCTCAATCACCAAACCTATCACTATAGTTTTATTTTTATCCCGCTAAAAACAACCTTATGCAATCAAAAGCCACAACCCCCGATGAATATCTTGAAACCCTTCCTCATGACCGCAAAGCTGCCATGCAGGAACTACGGAAAGTGATTAAGAAAAATATTCCGAAAGGCTTTAAAGAAGTAATGAGTTACGGCATGGTGGGTTATGTGGTGCCGCACAGCACTTATCCCAACGGCTACCACTGCGACCCTAAACTGCCTTTGCCTTTCTTGAATATCGCTTCGCAAAAAAATTTTATTGCCGTATATCACATGGGCATTTACTCCGACCCTAAACTGCTCGACTGGTTTACGAAAGAATATCCGAAGCACAGCAAAACAAAACTCGATATGGGTAAAAGTTGCATCCGGTTCAAGAAACCTGAAGAGATTCCTTTTAAACTGATTGGTGAACTTGCCTCAAAGATGACACCGGAGCAATGGATAGAAAAATATGAAACCGTGTTGAATACTCCGAGAAAGAAGTAAGGACTATTTTTTCTCAGCCATCTTTTGTTCCCACACCCAGGCAGTCTGCATCATATTATCGAGGTCACGCTTAATCTGCCAGTTTAATTTAGAAACCGCTTTGTTGTTGTTGGCGTAAATAGAAACCACATCACCGGTTCTGCGAGGTCCTAAGGTATAGTTTAGTTTTTGCCCCGATACTTTTTCGAAACTCTTAATGGCTTCTAAAACCGTAACCCCGTTACCGGTGCCCAGATTGAATACCTCGGTCAGACCTTGGTATGCACCGCTGTTATGTAAATACTGCACCGCTTTAGTATGTGCATTGGCAATATCCATTACATGAATGTAATCGCGGATGCAGGAGCCATCGCGGGTATCGTAATCCGTGCCGAACACCGTAAACGATGGAAACTTACCAATGGCAGTACCGGTAATACGCGGAACAACAGCGGTAACCACATCGGTTGAATCTTCGCCCATCTTTCCGCTTTCGTGCGCGCCCACCGGATTGAAATAACGGAGCAGAATAAAGCATGCATCAGAAGTTTTTGAAAAATCGCGGATAATATCTTCGCCCATTTGCTTGGTGCGCGCGTAAGACGATTCGGCTGCGCCAAGCGGAGTTTCTTCGGTAACCGGTAACTCTTTTGTGTTACCGTAAACAGCGCAGGAGGAGGAAAAAACAAAGTTTTTTATTCCGAACGCAGCAGTAAGTTCCAGCAGATTAACCAGCGAATTCAGATTGTTGCGGTAATACAACAAAGGTTTTTCCACCGATTCAGGAACCGATTTGAGTGCTGCGAAATGAATAATTCCATCAAAATCATTTTCCTGAAACACTATTCTGGTAGCTTCAATATCGCACAAATCAACCGCATAGTTTCTAATGCGCTTACCGGTGATGATGAAAATGCGCTCAACGGTTTCCGCTTTAGAACGGATGTTATTGTCAATGCTTACTACTTCAAAACCATTATCAAGCAAATCGACAATAGTATGAGAGCCGATATATCCGCAACCACCGGTAACCAGAATCTTTGCCATTAATAATTGTATTGACCGCTTTCAATCGTTTTCATAATACCTTCTTCGATGGTTGTCATCGGTCTGCCGAGTAGCAGTTTCATTTTGCTGATGTCGGGTTTGCGTCTGCTCATATCTCCTTCAGCCAAAGGGGGCAGGTGAACTATTTCCGATTTTGAATTAGTGAGTTTGATGATAAGCTTCGCCAAATCCAAAATAGTTAACTCAAAATCACTGCCTATGTTTACTGTATCGTTCAGGTGCATGTTGTTATAAAGAGTAGCCGCACAGGCATCCACATTATCATTACGGTAGCAGAACGTGCGGCTTTGCAAACCATCCCCGTAAACCGAAATTTTCTTTCCCTGCAAAGCCGCTTTAATAAAACGCGTCATTACAAAATCGTTGCTTTGCTTCGGTCCGTAGGTATTGAAGAAACGGAAGATGGTATAATCGAGATTATACTCCTGTTTGTAAGATCGCAAAAAAGCTTCGCCTACATTTTTTACTACTGCATAAGGCAAGCGCGAGTTGAGCGGGGTCGTCATTTCATTTTGCGGATGCTCAAACGGTTCACCGTAAACCTCGGAAGAAGAAGAAAAGAAAATTCTTTTCACACCGGTGTTCTTGCTCAAATCAAGTAGGTATTTAAACCCGTTAATGTCGTTCAAAACCGATACGGGATTTTCCAGCGTTCGCTTAACACCCACTACTGCCGCATAATGAAAAACATAATCGAATTGAAAAGAAGTCATAATGCCGGCAATGTCGCGGTATGAGTTTACATCGCACTTAATAAACTTCCAGTTATTGTATGGGTTTGTCTCGGGCAACCGCTTAATGTTACCGGTAGAAAGATTATCTATGGTAAGCACAAAGTTGTCGGGGTTCTCAATCAGTTTATCTACCATGGTGCTGCCTACAAAGCCTGCTCCACCGGTCACTAAAATCTTGTTTTTAAAAGATGCCATCATACGCTATGAAATTAATTCCAATAAATATTTTCCGTAGCCGCTTTTTAAAAGTGGGTCAGCCAATGCTTTCAATTGTTCTTTTGAAATAAACCCTTGCCGCCATGCTTCTTCCTCAATACAGCCAACTTTCAAACCCTGTCTTTGTTCTATCACTTGCACAAATTGCGATGCCTGCATCAGCGAATCAAAGGTGCCTGTATCGAGCCAGGCAGTTCCTCTATCTAAAATTCCCACCTGCAGTTTTTTTTGCTGCAGATATTCTTTGTTTACATCTGTAATTTCGTATTCACCACGTGGACTCGGCTTCAGGTTCTTGGCAATCTGAACAACACCGTTATCGTAAAAATAAAGTCCGGGCACAGCGTAATTGCTTTTCGGTTCTTTGGGTTTTTCCTCAATAGAAATAGCTTTACCGGTTGCATCAAATTCCACTACCCCATAACGCTCAGGATCGCTCACATGATACGCAAACACAACTCCCCCTTCGGGATTCGAATTCAATTTCAGCAACTGGTCAAGACCGGTGCCATAGAAAATATTATCGCCAAGAATCAGAGCGGCCTTCTCTTTGCCTATAAACTCTTCTCCCAATACAAAGGCCTGTGCAAGTCCGTTCGGAATTTCCTGCACTTTGTAAGAAAACGAGCAGCCGAATTTTTTCCCGTCACCCAAAAGGCGTTCGAAATTCGGCAAATCTGTAGGTGTAGAAATAATCAGGATTTCATTGATTCCCGCTTTCATTAAAACCGACAGCGGATAATAAATCATCGGCTTATCGTAAATGGGCATTATCTGCTTACTGATAGCGTAGGTGATTGGATAAAGACGCGTGCCGGAACCTCCTGCAAGTATAATTCCCTTCATAACTGAATTGTTGGGCGCAAAATAAAAATTAATCGCGGGGAAACATGTACGAATAAAAGCCGCTGATTACGTTCTTGCAAAAATCCAGCGGCCGATTTCCTTGAGTGTAATTTTTTTGCCATACATCAAAATTCCCATCCGGTAAATTTTGGCTGCTATATAAGTGGTAAGAATGAAGCCGCCAACCAAGAGAAAAAGCGATAGTGCAATTTGCCACCGCTCTGGCCTGAAAGGGAGCAACGCACTCATTACCACCGGTGAGGTAAATGGAATGATAGACCCCCAAAAACCAAGTGCGCTGTCGGGATTGTTGATGACATTGATGGCAATAAAAATGGAAATGATAATAGGAACCGTAATAGGAACCATCAACGATTGCTGGTCGCCATCTTCGCCCATGGCAGCTCCAACGGCTGCGAAGAGTGAGCCATACAATAAAAACCCGCCCACAAAATACAAGGGAAAGAAAATGATGATTTGGGTAAACGGAAGCGATGAAAGGTTTTTCATCACTAACTGTATGTCCTCCGCATCCATACCGTTGCTTTGCATATAGCCGATAGCCGGTTGATGAGAGTTAAGGGCAACTCCGAAAATAATTCCGGCTATAATATTCACACCAAACATGAGTATAATCCAGAGAATAAATTGAGTGAGACCAACGGCTCCTACTCCGATTATTTTTCCCATCAGCAATTGAAAAGGTTTTACGGATGAAGTAAGCACTTCAACTATACGGCTTGTTTTCTCTTCCATCACACCTTTCATAATCATGGTGCCATAGAAAAAGAGGGAAATGTAAATGGCAAAGCCCATCACAATACCCGCAATACCTGCTGCTTCGGTGTAACCCTTTTTCTCGCTTTGATTATCGAGTGAGGAAAAATCAATTTGAGTTTTGTTCTGCATTTGCTGCTGCACTTCATCGTTTATGTTTAGCATTTTCATGCGCAGTTTATCAATTGCTTCGTTCATACGCTGATTGATGAACTGCTTTTTAATCATGCCCGGCCGCTCTACATACCGGTAGGCAATTACCGGATTGTTCGGGGTGTTGATGTTGAAGTTAACGGGGATGTAAATGATGGCTGAGTATTTTTTCTTCTCCTCTTTCTTTTCTTTAGGAAGTTCGGCTGCCAGCTGTTCATATTTATCGTCTACTCTATGAAAATAAACCGTCTGGTCATCGGCATCAGGAATGGGAATGTTTTTAAAGAACCCGCTTTCATCAATAATCGCCACATCGGTTCTTCCCTGCGAATAAGTGCTGATTAAAACCGAACCGGAGATGAGCGCAAAGAAACCAAGCGGAGCCAACAGAGTGGTGATGATAAAGCTCTTGCGCTTTACCCGTGTGATGTATTCGCGTTGAATGATAATCCAGATTTTGCTCATTTAATTGGCTTCTACTTGTCGGATAAATATTTCGTTGATACTCGGCAACAATTCATTGAACGAAGAAACTTCCATACCGTGCTCTACAAATAATTTGAGGAGCGAATTACCTTTGTGTTCCTCATCAAATTTTACGGTAACCTCCCCTTTATTTTGTTCCACCACGTTCAAATTGTTCAGCAAGCCGTTGTTGATTTCACCGGCAAACGAAATACGGAATTTATTTTCCTTAAACCGCTGTTTCAGTTCTTTCACTCCGCCATCCAGAATTTTCTTTCCCTTGTTTACCAATACAATTTCATCACAAATTTCTTCTACCTGCTCCATGCGGTGAGTAGAGAAAATAATCGTTTTACCTTGCTTGCTCATAGCGTGAATTTCTTCTTCAATCAATTTCGAATTGATAGGGTCAAGACCGGAGAATGGCTCATCAAGAATCAGGAGTTCGGGATTGTGTAATACTGTAGCTATAAACTGCACTTTCTGGCTCATACCTTTCGAAAGTTCTTCGATGTTTTTATTCATCCAACTTTCTATTTCAAATTTCTTGAGCCAGTGATTTACATTTTCTTTTGCCTGTGTCTGCGAAAGCCCCTTCAACCTTCCCAGATAAATTAAATGCTCGCCTACTTTCATCTTTTTATACAAGCCACGCTCTTCAGGCATATACCCGATGTTTTCGGTATGCTTATCTGTAAGTTGTTCTCCGTTAAAAAGAATACTGCCCGCATCGGGATAAAGTATGCGTGTAATCATCCGAATCAAAGTTGTTTTGCCGGCACCGTTAGGCCCCAGCAAACCAAAAATTTTTCCTTTCGGAATTTCAAAACTCACATCATCGCTGGCGCGGTAAGTGCCGTATTGTTTAACGATGTGCTGAAGTGTAAGCAAATACATAGAGCGAAAATAGAAATTAAGTATTGCCGTGGTTCTTTCAATAGAAATCAAGAAGTTTAGAAAAAGAAATGAACCAAAAATTGTTTCTGACTGTTCAAAAATCTTTCGGGCTGTCGGTCGGCATAGATTATTTTCGCCCAATGTCGTATTTAGATGAATTAAATGATGCCCAACGCGAAGCTGTTGTAAATTCTGAAGGACCCACACTGATTGTGGCGGGTCCCGGCTCGGGCAAAACACGTGTGCTGACTTACCGCATTGCTCACCTTTTAAATAAAGGTGCAGACCCGTTCGGAATCCTTGCTCTTACTTTCACCAACAAAGCGTCTGAAGCAATGCGTCAGCGCATCGAAAAAATTTCGGGCAACAATGCGCGCTCGCTTTACATGGGAACCTTCCACTCGGTGTTTGCCAGAATTTTACGAGTGGAGGCACCGAAGATTGGGTACCCTTCCAACTTCACTATTTACGATGCCGAAGATTCCAAGTCACTTATAAAAACGATCATAAAAGAGCAGGGGCTGGATGATAAAATCTATAAACCCAATCAGGTTTACAACCGGATTTCTTCGATGAAGAATTCACTTATAACTCCACAGGCGTATATAGAAGACGGAGAACTGTTAAATGAAGATAGAAATCAAAGGCGACCGGAAACCGGTAAACTTTATAAAATTTATTGCGAACGATGTTTCAAAAGCGGGGCAATGGATTTTGATGATTTGCTGTTGAATACACACATCATTCTTGAAAAATTTCCGGATGTGCTTTACCGGTATCAGCACAAATTCCGTTACGTGTTGATTGACGAGTTTCAGGACACAAACTATTTGCAATACGAAATTGTGCGGAAGATTGCTGATGTGTTTCAGAACATAACTGTAGTTGGAGATGACGCTCAAAGTATTTACGCTTTCCGTGGAGCAACTATTGATAACATTCTGAATTTTGAGAAAGATTTTCCGGAACTGAAGGTTTATAAGCTTGAACAGAATTACCGATCCACACAAAACATTGTAAAGGCAGCCAACGAGTTGATTCACCGGAACAAAAACCAACTCAAAAAAGAAATCTGGACACAGAACGAAAAAGGAGAAGACATAAAAATTGTCCGCACACCAAGCGACAATGAAGAAGGAAGGTGGGTAGCAGATTCTATTCAGGAGTTGAAATTTCGTGAACAGCATAAGAACAATGACTTTGCGATTCTCTATCGCACCAATGCGCAATCACGTGCCTTTGAAGAAGCGTTGAGACGACAAAATATTCCCTATAAGATTTATGGGGGAATGAGTTTCTATCAACGCAAGGAAGTAAAGGATTTACTCAGCTACATGAAACTGACAGTAAATCATAACGATGAAGAAGCGCTGAAGCGCATTATCAATTATCCCGCTCGTGGTATTGGTCAAACTACGCTTGATAAAATCAGCATCATAGCCACCAACGAAAACAAGAGCATGTGGGAAGTGCTTGAAAGTATTTTCATGACTGATTTTTCAGCACGCACTAAAAATGCCATAGAAGAATTTGTGATGATGATTAAAAGTTTTGCCGCACAGCTATTGAAAATGACTGCTTACGATTTAGCGGCACACATTGGTAAAACCACAAAACTTATTGCCGAACTCTACAATGATAAAACCGTTGAAGGAATTGCTCGTTACGAAAACATTCAGGAGTTACTGAACTCCATAAAAGAGTTTGTAGAGGATGATGAAGTAGTCGAAGCTATTTCTACCGAAGATGCAGCGGGTTTAGCCAACGACAAAACACTCGGTTCGTTCCTTCAAACAGTAACACTGCTCACCGGTGATGAAAAAAGCACAGAAAATATTGACAGTGTAAAAATGATGACCATTCACTCTGCCAAAGGTTTGGAGTTTCCGGTTGTATATGTAGTGGGTTTGGAAGAAAATCTTTTTCCCGGAGCCCAGTCACTTTACAGTTTGGAAGATTTAGAAGAAGAGCGCAGATTGTTTTATGTGGCAATAACGCGGGCAGAGTCGCGCTTGTTTCTAACGTATGCCAACACTCGCTACAAATTTGGTCAGCTGAATTATTGCGAGGCTAGCCGGTTCTTACAGGAAGTTCCCGAGAATGTAGTTTCGTATCATGGCGATTTAAAAAAGCCGAAAGTACATCAGCAACATCAGCCTATTTCTACTTTTTCAAGAATCGTTTTACCTGCATCATCTAAGCCGATATCTCAACCGGTTCAATCGCATTCCATCGAACCGTTTATTCCGGATGATGCAAATACGTTGCAAACAGGGATGGAAGTGCTGCATGAAAAATTTGGTGAAGGAAAAATTGTTTCCATAGAAGGTAGCGGTGTGAATAAAATCGCCTCTATTTTTTTCAGCGCATACGGGGTAAAAAAAATCATGCTCAAGTTTGCCAAGGTGAAAATTTTGAGTGGCGGTAACTAGTGCGGTTTGGCAATTCAGAATTTTATCTACATGTTTACATTGTCTTCACAAAGGCAGTTTGATTTTTGAGCGTTGATAATCCTTCCTTTCAATTCGCTTAAACAATCTTCTAAACAGCCTGATTATCTACAGAAATATTTTTCTGATAAAGTCATTTTTATAAATTAAACAGTTATGGATTATAATTCAAGTAGGAGTAAGTTAGTATTGAAAGAATACGGTCGCCATGTACAGAAAATAGTGGAGAACTGCGTGCAGGAACCTGACCGCGAAAAAAGAAACAAGTTCGCAAAAGAGATCATTGAATTGATGGGGCAATTGAATCCCCACCTGCGCAACGTTGAGGATTTCCGCCATAAGTTATGGGATCATCTGTTTATCATGAGTGATTTCAAACTCGATGTTGATTCGCCATATCCGATTAAGGCTCGTGCTGAAATTGAGAAAAGACCTAAGCCGCTTCCTTATCCGCAGTCACGAATTAAGTACAAGCATTATGGAAAAAATGTAGAGGCATTAGTAGCCAAAGCTATTACTACAGAAGATGCCGAAAAGAAAGCCGGCTTTACTCAGTGCATTGGTAATTTCATGAAACTGGTTTACCAAAACTGGAGTAAAGATGAAGTGAACAACGAAACCGTTAAGAATGATATTCGGTTGCTTTCGAAAGGTCAATTGCAGATTTCTGACGACCAGGATATTGATTCACTCGCCCGTGCTAACCGGATTAAAAAACCGCAGGAAAACAACAACCGAAAAGGTGGTGGAGGTGGAAAATTCCGTCATGGAGGCGGTGGGGGTGGCGGACAAAACCGCAACAAGAATTTCAAGAAGAGAAGATAAAACAAAAATCCCTTTCAAACGAAAGGGATTTTTGTTTTTAGCCACTCCACAGCATACTGTTTATACCTTCCCTTCGTTTTCCTTTCAGTCAATAATCGAATTGTTGATTTTAGTTTGGTAATTGATAAATAAATCAACTTAAAGCGTATGTCTAATTCATTCGAAGTAATAGGGGGTAAAAAATTAAAAGGAGAAATAACTCCTCAAGGCGCGAAGAATGAAGCGTTGCAGATTCTCTGTGCGGTTTTGCTTACGCCCGAAAAAATTACGATCAGTAACATTCCCGCTATCCGCGATGTGTTGGCGCTCATTGATATTCTTCAAGACCTTGGGGTGGAAGTAGAAAAACTGAGCGAAGACACCTACACTTTCAAAGCCGATAAAGTTAATCTGGAGTTTCTGAAATCAGATACTTACAAAAAGAAAGGCGCATCACTGCGTGGAAGTATAATGATTATGGGGCCGCTGCTTACTCGTTTCAAACATGCGTATCTTCCAAAACCCGGTGGCGATAAAATTGGCAGAAGAAGGTTAGACACTCACTTCTTAGGTTTCGAAAAGCTCGGAGCCAAGTTTAACTACGACAGCAACGAAACTTTTTACAGCGTAGAAGCCAGTAACCTGAAAGGAACTTATGTTTTGTTAGATGAACCTTCGGTTACCGGTACTGCCAACATTGTAATGACCGCAGTAATGGCAAAAGGCAAGACCACAATTTTCAATGCAGCCTGCGAACCATATCTGCAACAACTGTGTGAAATGCTGAATCGGATGGGCGCGAAAATTACCGGTGTTGGTTCCAACCTGCTTTACATTGAAGGCGTAGATTATCTTGGAGGAACAGAGCATCGCATGTTACCCGACATGATCGAAATAGGAAGTTTCATCGGCTTGGCGGCAATGACACAAAGCGAAATCACTATCAAGAATTGCCGCATTGATATGCTCGGAAATATTCTTCCTGTTTTCGAAAAGCTTGGAATTCAAATGGAATATCGGGGTGATGACATTCACATACCCGCACGCGATCATTTCGAAATTCAACGGTTTATTGACGGTTCTATCCTGACAGTTTCTGACGGACCCTGGCCACTCTTTACTCCCGATTTAATTTCCATTGTTTTGGTGACAGCTACGCAGGCAAAAGGCAGTGTGCTTATTCACCAGAAAATGTTTGAGAGCCGTTTATTCTTTGTAGATAAACTGATAGACATGGGCGCACAAATTATTCTCTGCGACCCGCACCGGGCTACCGTTATCGGCATTGACCGCGCCTATAAACTTCGGGGCATTACCATGAGTTCTCCGGATATACGTGCCGGTGTGGCATTATTGATTGCGGCATTAAGTGCCGATGGAAAATCTATCATTAACAACAGTGAACAAATTGACAGAGGTTACCAAAGAATTGATGAGCGCTTGAATGCCCTGGGCGCGCAAATCAAGCGTGTGTAGTTAAACTCCGAATTGTTTCAGGTGATGGTCAAGATGCGTGTACATCATGCGTGCCCAATTGGCATCGGTAAATTTTCCAAGAAAAGGATGAACGGTCAGTGTTTTCTTCGAGGGGAAATTATTTACCCCCTCAGTCAACTGATACTTTAATTCTGTAAAATTAGTGGGATTAATGCCTCGCTCCACCATGTTAAGCTCTGGATAAGTTGCTGTTTTCTCTTTCGGTGCGGCAATGTTTGTATAAAGAATGAAATAGCGCACCATCTTCTTGTGAAGCCAACCGGTCTTTTCGGGGGTTACTTTCACATCGCCATAAGCTACTTTCAAGCCATCTGTGCAATGCTGCATCATCTGGTTTACATTCATTTTGCCCCAATGCTGCTGAATATTCGGCCGTAAAAGATTAATCCTTTCCGTTAATTCTTGTCTGGCATTAGGTTGAAGCAAATTTTTTCGCATAGCGGGTAGTATGTTCCGCAAAATAGAAATTCATCTGCCATTATTTCAAATCTTCTGCATGCCCTGTCCTAAAGTCATTGTAACTCAGGTATATCTCGCCAATTTGTCCTTTGTAGCCTGTCAGGCAAAAAAATTGATATTCGCACCGCTAAAATACGATCCATGCAAGAGCATAATGAAAAAGACAACCTGAAGGACAAGGTAGAAGACCTTAAGAATCAAGTAACAGAAAAGGCAACAGAATTTGCTGCCGATGCAAAAGATAAAGCCGAAAATTTTGCCGGAAAAACGTTGGATGCAGCAGAAAAACTGCTAAACGATGTTTTTAAGAAAAATAAACCTGAAGATGCCGAGTTTGAAGAAGAGAAAACCGACCCTAAGGATATTGAAATTGTGGAATTGAAAAAAGAACTGGACGAGTTGCGCGATAAATACGTTCGTCTGTATGCCGATTTTGATAATGCCAAAAAACGCATGGCAAAAGAGAGACTCGAGCTCATTCTTACCGCCAGCAAAGATGTATTGAAAGATTTACTCCCGGTATTGGATGATTTTGAACGCGCACAAAAGGCAGTGGCAAATTCAACTGATGTAAACGCTGTAAAAGAAGGGTTGAACCTTGTTCACTCCAAACTTGTTAATACGGTTACTTCTAAAGGATTGAAGGCAATGGAAAGTATAGGAACCGATTTTGATGTTAACCACCACGAAGCTATTACCGAAATTCCGGCACCAACACCCGAACAGGTGGGCAAAGTGATAGATGAAGTAGAAAAAGGATATTTCTTAAACGATAAAATTATACGCTTCGCAAAAGTTGTTGTGGGCAAGTAAACGAATAAGTGAGCAATGGCGAAACGTGATTATTACGAAATTTTAGGGGTTACCAAAACTGCTTCTGCCGAGGAGATTAAAAAAGGATACCGCAAGGTAGCTTTGCAATATCACCCCGATAGAAATCAAGGTGATAAAAAGGCTGAAGAAAAATTTAAGGAAGCTGCTGAAGCTTATGAAATATTAAGCGACAAGGATAAAAAAGCCAAATACGACCAGTTTGGTCATGCCGGTATGGACCCTAGTAACTTTGGCGGACATAGTTATCAGGGCGGAAACATGGAGGATATCTTCCGCAACTTCGGAGATATTTTTGGTGGCGGTGGCGGAGGAGGTGGCTTCGATCCGTTCGAAACATTTTTTGGAGGTAGTGGCGGAAGAAGCCAGCAGCGCACCCGTGGCAAGCGCGGAACTAATCTGCGCGTTCGCGTAAAACTTAATCTGCAGGAAGTTGCTGCCGGTGCCCGCAAAAATTTAAAGGTTAAAAAGCACATCGAGTGCCACACCTGCCATGGCAGTGGCGCTAAAGATTCAAGCTCGGTAGGCAAGTGTTCGGTTTGTGGCGGCAGCGGGGTTATGAAAAAAGTGCAGAACACCATTCTCGGGCAAATGCAAACTACTTCTACCTGCTACCAGTGTAACGGCAGCGGTCAGCAGATTACCAAAAAGTGTATTACCTGCAACGGGTTGGGTGTTGAATACGGAGACGAAACTATTCAGGTGGATATACCTGCCGGTGTGCAGGACGGCATGCAGCTAAGCATGAGCGGCAAAGGCAACGCGGGCGAACAGGGCGGCCCTTCCGGTGACCTGATTATTCAAGTAGAGGTGGAGCAAAACCCGGAGTTGGAAGTAGATGGTCAGAACATAATCTACAATCTGCACATCAGTTTTATTGATGCAGTGC
Source organism: uncultured Bacteroidota bacterium (assembly GCA_903927935.1). Classification (GTDB taxonomy): domain Bacteria; phylum Bacteroidota; class Bacteroidia; order Chitinophagales; family LD1; genus Bog-950. The sequence goes on from CAIYOV010000430.1 coordinate 15,364, forward strand.
TCGGCTCGCAGGTTGAAGTTCCCACTATAGAAGGCAAGGCAAAATTCAAAATTCCGGCAGGCACCCAGGCGGGCAAAATTTTCCGTTTAAGCGGCAAAGGTTTGCCATCGGTAAACAGTTACGGCCGTGGCGACCAGCTTATACTAATACACGTTTATACTCCAAGCGACCTTTCGGCCGATGAAAAAAAGTTGTTGGAAAAACTGCGCGAAAGCCCCAACTTTAAACCCAAGCCGGGTGTAAAGCAGGAGCGAGGTTTCTTTGACCGGGTGAAAGATATGTTTGAGTAACCTCCAAAAACAAGGGGGTTCCTGCTCGCTTTGTTCTCTGCTAGCGGAGGTGTCCTAAGGGCGGATGCGGTTTTTCTAAAACTTTGTGTTTCTTAAACAGGCGCATGTCGCAGTGGTTGAGGCAATTACCACTTCCGCTGAGACATATACCACTACCACTCTGGTATATGCCGTAGCCATTCAGACACATGCTGCATTCGTTGGGACTCTCCCCGCGTCTCCGTTCACTCTCCCCCAACCTCCGTAGGCTCTCCCCCGTCCTTCGTGACCTCTCCCCTCAGCCAAAAATTCTCCCCTTTTTGTTTTAACAAATAAAAAAATCACTTTATTTTTAGCAGGCATTTAACCCATGCTACCAATAGGCACACTCACCTCGCGCGAGATAGAAGTGCTCTATCTCCTCGCTGCTGGCTATTCAGCAAAATTAATAGCCTGCAAACTCCCCGCGTCCAAACGCACAGTCGAAAAACATATCGAAAACATCCTTGCAAAATTGCTTGCACCTAACGCACCGGCTGCTGTAAGCATCTCTATAAAAGCTAAAGTAATTGACCCCGCTAAAATAGACGTTCTCCAAATTCTTCCTCCTGCCCAATAACCGCTTCCTCTCCCTACGTATATTTACGTATTCCCCACACCGTTTCCCTCCTCTACTTTCGCAATGCATTTATTTAATCACACTAAATCCCAATTCCAATGGCAAATCAACCAAACAACAAGTACGATTCCTCTCAGGCCGAACTCTATGCTATCTGCTACCTCGCATGGAACATCTGCAAAGAACATCAGGTCGATGTTATGGCAGTTTATCCCGAATACACCATGCTGTATGTCGATGGCAAAATCAACAACATTAAATCTGCCGAAGAACTTCCCGACTTCCAGGCGCGCGACCTCACCACCGAAACTGCACATATTATCTTAAAACAACTTAGCGATGTGGCTGTAGGCAAGTGGCGTCTCTTAGAGCGTTACATCACTCGTGCATTCCAAACCAACAAACCCCTTATCAAACCAAACAACGAAGCCGCTGGCAAACAATATCTCGAAAAAGCCTCCCGCGACAATCCAAACTGCGAAGACGTAAAGCTTATTTTTGTCGATGGCAACAAATA
>CAIYOV010000431.1 GCA_903927935.1 uncultured Bacteroidota bacterium
GGCTCGTATGGAGTAACCTTTGTTGCACCCAACGGAGAAGCATTGCGGGTTCCTTTTCAAACAAAAACAGAAAAGAAGAATGCACCTGGTTTTATGTCCCAAAGAATTGATTTCGATAACTGGCTGATTGATAAAGCTCGAAGCAAAAAAGAAATTCAGTTGTTTGAAGAAACGGAAATACGAGATTACCGCAGAGAAAACAATTGCATACTTGCTGAATCAAAAGATGGGAAAATATTTTGTGCAAAAATTGTAATCGCTTGCGATGGTGCTTATTCATCGTTCACCAAATACGTAGCAGGAATAAAAACCGAATCAGAACATAACTGCTTTGGGCTGCGCGCTTACTATAAAAATGTAAATGGTTTAGACGCGGAAAACTTTATCGAACTTCATTTTTTAAAAGAATTTCTTCCAGGTTATTTCTGGATTTTCCCTTTGCCAAATGGTTATGCAAATGTGGGTGTAGGGATGCGCGCTGATAAAATGAGTGAGAAAAAAATCAGTCTCAAAAAATCGTTTGAATCTATCCTTGAAAATAATCCGGTGCTTAAAGACAGGTTTTCATCTGCTGAAAAGGTAGGCGAGGTAAAACTCTTTGGTTTGCCGCTTGGTTCTAAGAAGAGAAAGCTATCAGGCGATAATTATATGCTTTGTGGTGATGCTGCCATGCTGATTGACCCCTTTACAGGTGAAGGAATCGGCAATGCCATGTTCAGTGGATTATATGCTGCCAACCAGGCAGAACTGTGTTTTCAACATAATATTTTAACAGAAAGTTTCATGAAACAGTATGATGATGAATTGTATCACCGGTTATGGAGTGAGTTGCTCCTCTCCTACCGTATGCAGCAACTAGTTAACTTTCCATCGCTGTTTAATTTTGTGGTGCGGAAAGCGAACAGTAACAAATTGTTGAGTGAAACTATTTCATGCATGTTCGAAGACTTAGATATGCGTGCACGGCTGAAAGACCCGATGTTTTATCTCAAACTTTTATTTTCGTCAACACAAAAATAAATTAAGATGAAGAAAAAGCTTATCGCTGCATTAATAATTGTAGTATCAGTTGCATTTTGCAGCGCACAAACCACGGGACAAACCTGCGACCCTACTAAAGAAAAAACAAACTCAAAAAACACTAAAACAACAAAATCAGGTGCATTTGGTGCTGCTGTTACTAAAGATGGCGCATTAGACGTGAAACTCCTTTCGGATAAATTGAAGAATGAAAAAGAGCTATTTGTAAAAATAAAAGGTGATGTGGTAGCTGCTTGTCAGGTTAAAGGCTGCTGGATGACTGCAGATTTAGGAAATGGAAAATCAATGCGTATTCGGTTCAAAGATTATGGCTTTTTTGTTCCTAAAGACAGCGGAGGAAAACAATTCTATGCCCAGGGCATCGCATCCTGGAGCGAAACTTCGGTGGCAGAACTTCAACATTATGCCGAAGATGCAGGTAAAAGCAAAGCTGAAATTGAAAAAATCACCGAACCTGAAAAGGAATTGGTGTTTCTTGCCGATGGTGTAATTATAGAGAAGAAGTAAATTTTCAACACGCTATTTTATTTTTCAACTAAGCGGTTATATTTGCGCTCCGCTTTAAAAAGCAAGGTTCGATTTCGTAGCTCAGCTGGTAGAGCAATACACTTTTAATGTATGGGTCATGGGTTCGAATCCCATCGAAATCACAAGCGTTCCGAAACAATCGGAACGCTTTTTTTATGCCCTCTAAAAAACTAGTAACTATTTCACCTCAACAATTACTGCCGTTGAATTAATAGGAGGAGGATAATTATCCTGACTGGCTGAAATAAAAACTTCATACCGCCCTGCAACCGATGGGACACGAACTTTAACAGGTATTTGCTGCATGCTCAAAGCATAGGACAGTTTTATCCCAGTTTCCATATCGCCCAGTTTTAATTTGGCGCTGCCATAAAAACGGTAGGTAAGACGCGAGTGTTCGTTGGGTGCAGGGTGCGAAGTATAAAGCGAAGTAACGCTGACAGGAATAAGAATCTCTTCTCCGCATTTTGCTTCAAACGATTTCTGTGAAGGTTGTATCGAAATTTTCATCCACGATAAAAAACTATCCACTACAAAGCCATCAAACTCTGTAACGTTTGTTTTAAAATGATTTGAACTGATGGCCCGTTGCGGGTGAAACCCCCAATAAGTACACATATAAACTTCTTTGTTTTGCAGATCTTCTTCTGTATTCCACACATTAAATTGACTCTTGCGCTGACCAACTTCGGTAGTGCTTAAAGAAGTTTTACCGGTATAAAAAGAATATTTTGATGCTTTCTGATAGGAACTTAAAAACACCACCGGTCTGTTACCTGCATATTGTGAAACCGTATCCGCCCACTCTTTCCAGTTCTGTGTTTCACATGGAATTCCCAGAAGCCGTTTAGTTAAATCAGTGCCGTAATGAATACGGATAACGACAATAGAAAGAATAGAAACAGGAAGAAGCACATAAAGCCAGCGACTGAGTTTGGAATTGCTTTCTAAAAAACGATAACTTAAAATACTAAGTGGAATGATATTCGTAATTGTCCAGTTAGCTTCTGTTCTTCCTTTAAAGCTGGCGAGTAAGAAAAACAAAAACGTTCCTAAAAACTGAAACCGAAGAGCCCGCTCTAATTTATTTTCCACCTTTTGTTTCAGCAAAGAATAGAGTAGAATAATGCCTGTTGGAATGCCCGCTAATAAAAGTTGTCCGCCTACATAATCAGCAATACGCAACGGACTATAAACTTCCGGCACGCGCCCGAAAAGTTGAAAGCGAAAAGTAGGGAAATCGTTCTGCCACTGCCACCAGAGGTGAGGGAGAAATAAAATAGCACCGGCAAAGCATGCGATGTAAAACGATTTACGTTTCAGCAACGATAAATCAGACATGAGCAGTAAAAGTATAACCAGCACACCATGATACTTACTGTAAAGCATCAATGCCATACAAACACCTAGCAGTAATGAAACCGAGAGCGAATCGTTTTCGGAATACTTTTTATAAACCAAATAAAAGCAAGTTGTAAAAAATAATAGAGGTATATCGGGCACGGCAAAAAAACAGGCACCGAGCAAAGGTGTAATGCTGATGAGAATTACATAAAACAATTTCGGATTAGAAGGATTGATAATTCGAAACAGAAAATAAATAGTGGCTGCACCGGTAAGAATAGAAAGCAAGCGTACGCCAATCTCGTTATGGAATAGCGTATCTCCAATAGCAATAAAAAGTGCAATCATTGGTGGGTGGTCGTAATAACCCCACGCCA
>CAIYOV010000432.1 GCA_903927935.1 uncultured Bacteroidota bacterium
ATTGTTTGCCGATATAAAAAATATTACTGGTACAACTGAGAAAATGATTCACGGGCAGTTAGCAAAGGAGATGGATTACTACTTCAAAAAATTTGATGAAATAGTTGTTAAATATAAAATTGAAAAGATTAAAACAATTGGTGATGCTTACTTGTGTGTAGGCAGTTTGCCAAAAGCAGATGTAGAAAATGCATACAATGTAATTTGTGCAGCGTTCGAAATGCAGCAGTTCATGAAACTAACTAAAACCGAAAGAGAAAAAACGGGAGGATTTTGTTTTGAAATTAGAATTGGAATTCATACCGGACCTTTGATTGCGGGTATTGTGGGAGTAAGAAAATTTGATTATGATATTTGGGGAGATACTGTAAATGTTGCCGCCCGTATGGAGCAGCATGGCGAAGAAGGGAAAATTAATATTTCCGGCACCACTTATGAATTAGTCAAAGGGAAATTCAGTTGCACTCATCGTGGAAAAACAGAATCGAAAAACAAAGATCAAATAGACATGTACTTTGTGAATGACATTGCTTAAATTCAACATTTATTATACCGATGAAAAAATATTCCCCGCCTCCTTTCTTCTTTTTATGTTTCTTAATTTCGGTTTCATCGTTGGCACAAACAAGTCAAGAGGCCAAAGCAAAGTTTTTGGAAGAACAGCGGTTGCTAAAACAGCAACAGATCGAGGAACAAAAAATAATGAACGACTGGCACAATCAAGATGCTCAACAAGAAATTAAAAAACAGGGACAGGAACTTCAACAGAAAAACATTGAAATAGCAAGCAGCAGGCAAGATGCACAAACCTCGAAGGCTGAAGCTTCCCGTGCTAAAGCAGAATTGGAAGTCAAACAACGTGAATTGTCGCAAACACAAATAAAAATCGATTCAGCCAAAAAACTTTTATCTGAGACCGAAAGCATGCTGATGTCCTCCGAAATGCAGAATAAGCGCATACAGGAGCGCCTGCAGTTTCAAGAAGACAGTGTAAAGATTTTGAGGAAAGAACAGGAAGTTCAGGATCTTCAATTGAAAGCATCAGAATTGGAATTAAATGCTCAGAAGGCAAAAAACAATCTCTACATTATTGTAGCGGCTATTTCGCTTAGTTTGCTTTCCGTAATTGGAGTTTTATTTTTTGCTCGCCAAAAAACACTACGCGAACTTAAAGAGAAAAACAAAATCATTCAGGAAGAAAAAAGACGAAGCGATGAACTTTTACTAAACATCTTGCCCGAAGAAGTGATGCACGAATTAAAGGCGCATGGAAAAACAACAGCAAAAAATTATTCTAAAGCCACTGTACTGTTTGCCGACATAAAAGATTTTACCACTATCAGCGAAAAGCTTTCTCCCGATGATTTGATCCAAGGACTTGATGCTTATTTCGAACGATTCGATAAAGTAATAGAAAAGTATGACATCGAAAAAATAAAAACTATTGGTGATGCATACGTCTGTGCCGGTGGTGTTCCTACGAAAAGCGAGGGAAATCCGCATTTGGTGGTTCAGGCAGCGCTTGATTTTACATATGAGATTGATAAGTTAAGAAGAGAACGACTAGCAGAGGGTAAAATTCCATTTGAGTTTCGTATTGGCATACACACTGGGCAGTTGGTAGCGGGTGTAATTGGTATACGAAAATTTGCTTACGATATTTGGGGCGACACCGTGAATATGGCTGCTCGTATGGAGCAGTGCAGCGAAGCCGGAAAAATCAATATTTCAGGGACAACATACGATTTGGTAAAAGACAAATTTGCCTGCATTTACCGAGGGAAAATTGAAGCGAAGAATAAAGGAGAAATAGACATGTATTTCGTGGAAAAGGCGATCGTTTAATAGAAGGCAATAGATAATTTCACATCAGGATGAGAAATTTTAAAGAGGTAGAGCAGCATATTGTAGGCATCCTAAAACGTGATTTGCCCAATAACCTTTATTACCATGGATTACATCATACTATGGATGTACTCCGTTCTGCGGAACTGATAGGGAAACAGGAAAAACTTTCAGAGGAAGAGATGTTATTGCTAAAAGTAGCTGTGCTTTATCATGACTCGGGCTTTACAAAAGTTTATAGAAATCATGAAGAAGTAGGATGCGAAATGGCAAAGGCTGATTTACCGGGCTTCGGGTTTACATCTGCAGAAATTGAAATTATCTGCGGAATGATTTGGGCCACTAAGATTCCTCAGAATCCGAAAAACAAACTGGAGTACATTATTGCCGACGCCGATTTAGAATATTTAGGAACTGATGATTTTGAAAGAATTGGCAGAACGCTTTTTGAAGAAATTAAAATCTATTTGGGTGTAGAAAGCGAGCGACAATGGAATATTATTCAAGTAGGCTTTTTAAAAGGACACTCTTACCATACCAATTTCTGCAAAAAACACCGTGAATCAGAAAAGCAGAAAAATCTGAAAGAAATTGAACGAATAATAGCTACTTACGATTGATTTGCTTTGTTCTGTACAGATTTTTCATTCATTGCCTTTAACCTTTTGCAAAGGGTTTTTATTATTCCTTTCACTACTTCAATCCGGCTTTCCATCAATTCATAAAACGGCTCCTGATCAATTTTTAATAGCAACGCTTCTGTAGATGCAGTAGCGCTGGCAGATCTGGTTTCTGTGTCGAGCATGGAAAGCTCACCGAAAAAATCATTCTCCTTCAATATGGCGAAAACGTGTTCGCCTTTATGAATACGCACTTCGCCCTTAAAAATAATATACATGCAATGCGCATCATCTCCTGCCGAAAATATTGCTTTCCCTTTTTCAAATTCTTCTTCTTCTAAAATTTCAGCTAATTCAGCTAAAACGGTTTCGGGAGTTTCTTCAAAAAGCGAAAGGGATTTAAGAAGTAATACTTTTTCAATTAGCAGTAGCCGTTGTTCGTTTTGGTGCGTGACAGACATATATCAATTCATTTCAGCTAATATTTTACCTGCTGTTTCATTCAGCAATATATCATTTTCTTTTTCTGCGTTTTGGAGCCAGCCTTTTTTTTCATTGCCCTTATAAAAAATTAAAGAGTGCAATGCAGCAGCTTTTGTCCAGCGATGGTAGTGGTGGTTTCGATTAGTTAAAATGTCATCAATAATTTTTTCGTACGTCAACTGTTCTTTAAAATAAAGCTGCATCGCATGACATTTATCTCCCACCGTTCCCGGTTCAAAAATCTTATTAAACTTCAAAGAGATTTCTTTCGGCACTTCAATTTCTATCATTTCGAGCGCATTGGCAATGCCTTCTCTTTTTTTAACGCCAAAGGCGCTTTTTGCCCGCATCATTTTTTCCCGGTCGTAAACAAAAGAAAAAAGCAGAAGCAACGAATCACGGATTTCATTCAGTTCGAGGTGAAGTGCATCTACCAAAATTTTCGCAGTAGAAATTTGTTCTGCTGCCTGAATCATAAAGATAATTTTAGTAGAGGCGATGATGTAATGATTCATTAACTCAACGTGTTGTGAGCGGTTGTGCGGCTGCAACTTAAATTCACAAAGGTGAAGCGCGTGAAAGATATCTGCCCGCACTGCGGGCATTTTCCAAAC
>CAIYOV010000433.1 GCA_903927935.1 uncultured Bacteroidota bacterium
AATAATCGCGGTCGCTGTCTCTGGCTACTTCTTCCATTGATCTACCGCTGTGTTCAGAAATAATTTGATAGAGTTCTTCTTTGATCTTACGGATTTCGTTTATCGAAATTTCTATTTCACTGGCCTTACCACCAATACCACCAAGCGGCTGGTGAATCATTACACGCGCATGTTTCAATGCTGTGCGTTTTCCTTTTTCACCCGCACATAATAATACAGCCGCCATAGAAGCTGCCATACCCGTGCAGATAGTTGCTACATCCATATTTACATATTGCATGGTATCATAAATACCCATGCCTGAATAAACTTCGCCACCGGGGCTGTGAATATAAATCTGCACATCGCTGCGCGCATCGCTTGATTCTAGGAATAATAATTGCGCCTGAATAATAGCCGCTATATAATCATCAATAGGAGTGCCCAGAAAAATAATGCGGTCCATCATCAGGCGCGAAAACACATCCACCTCGCGGAAAGGCATTTGTCTTTCTTCAATTACCGTGCGCGTTAAATTTTGCGGGGCATTGCCGCTATATACTTTCTTGGTATAGTTCTCTAAGTGCATACTGCTGATGCCGTGATGCTTTACGGCATAGTTCTTAAAATCCTGTGCTTCTTTAATGTTCATGTTGTCTTTATTTTCAGTTGTAATAATGAATTTGTTTTTCGAGAAAAAAAAATCGGCTTTCGCGTCTTGTGTTGACGATGAAAGCCGATTTATATTTTTCAGGACAGCGGGAGACTAGGCATTCACTTTTTCTACCAGCACCTTGAACTCATCCAAGGTAGTATCCTTTTCAGTCAACTGCACTTTGCTCTTGATGTAGTTCAACACTTTATCTTCGAACAATTGTTCGCGGGTTTGAGAAACTACTTTTTTATCGGCCAGTTGTTTTTGAACAAATTGTTCTACCCAATCTTCGCCAATATTTTTCATGCCGTAACCATACAACTGCTGAATAAGGTTAGCGCGAACTTTATCGGTTACTTCTTCATTGCTTATTTCTATTCCATTATCGGCAATTACTTTGCGCTGCACTAAACTCCAGCGAAGTGACTTTGCAAAGCCCGGATAATCTTTCTCGATTTCTTCTGCAGAGATTGGTTTCTCATTAGTCACATCAATCCAGCGCTTCAAAAATTCATCGGGCAACGGGAAGTTTGCCTTCTCAATAATCACTTTGTAAATATCATTTACTAAATAGCTATCGGTTTGTCCATCGAAGTATGCTTCTAAATCGCTTTTAATATTAGCGCGCATTTCTTCTTCGGTCTTTGGTCCGTTCTCTCCGTACACCTTCACAAAAAATTCTTCGTTGATAACGGCAGGAACCGAGCGGGTGATATTGTTCAATGTCAGTTTGAATTTGTTGCCAACCTCATCAAGTTTGGTAAGGTCGTTCATATTCAAAATGTTTTTAGCTACTTCATGGCGCTCTCTGTCCATCAGGTCAAAAACATCGTATTCAAAACTTTCCTGTTTTTTAAGTGGTAATACTTTGGCTTTGGCTGAGTATTTCAGCAAATCAGGCGATAAAGTGGTGACTGTATTTTGTCCGCCCTCTTTAGGTGTGCCATCTTCGTTCAATTCTTCTATCGAGAAAGTAAGCACATCGGTTTCGCCTACTACTTCCGGATATTCATAAGTGGCAAAACGTTTTTGAATTCTCAACGCTTCTTCATCCAGCATTTTTTCTTCTGCCTTGATTCTGTATTTAGTGAAAGCTGAATTATCAATAAAAGATAAATCAACATTCGGAGCAATGGCTAATTCGAAAGAAAAGTCAATATCTTTTAAACTGGCAATGTCAATATCCAGTTTTTGACCCGAAGCCGGAATCGGAGAAGCGATGATTTCAATTTTGTTGTCGTTGATGTATTTATACACCTCATCGTTCAGCACTTTGTTCAGTTCTTCAACCAATACGCTGTTGCCATACATCTTCTTTACCATATCCAATGGCACCATGCCCGGACGGAATCCTTTTACCGAAACCTGTTTGGCAAGGGTTTTAATCTGTTTCCTGATGTTCGGCTCGTAATCTTCTTTTTTAAGATTAACACGTACCTTGGAAAGAAGGTTGTCAACTTTTTCTTCTGTAACTGTCATGATTGTTTTGGTTTACTGTTCACGGTTCGCAGTTCACGCTATACAGATTTTGTAATAGCTGTGAACTGTTAACCGTCAACTTTTCGGTTTTGTGCGGGCGGAGGGACTTGAACCCACATGCCGTGAGGCGCTAGATCCTAAGTCTAGTGCGTCTGCCAATTTCGCCACGCCCGCATTCAATGAACATCCCCTTTTTTAAAAGGGAGCGCAAAAGTAAAAATTAGAATGAGAAAATGAAGTGTATTTACACGGCTACCTCCGCAGCTATGTGCGGGTGCGGATTGTAGTCGGTAAGTGTGAAATCTTCGAAGTTAAAATCGAAGATATTTTTCACTTCGGTATTCATATGCATTTTAGGAAGCGAACGCAAATCTCTGCTCAATTGCAGTTTCGCCTGTTCTACATGGTTTGAATAGAGGTGAACATCGCCAAAAGTGTGCACGAAATCGCCTAAGCCCAGACCGCATACCTGTGCAATCATCATGGTAAGCAAAGCATAGGATGCAATATTGAAGGGGACCCCCAAAAAAACATCGGCACTGCGCTGATAAAGCTGGCAGCTCAATTTACCTTCGCTTACATAAAATTGAAACATGGTGTGGCAGGGAGGCAAGGCCATTTCCTCAATGTAAGGAACATTCCACGCGCTTACGATGAGTCTGCGCGAATGAGGGTTCTTATTTATCTGTGCAATCAGGTTGGTAATCTGATCGATGGTTTTGCCATCGGGTGCAGGCCAACTGCGCCATTGGTAACCGTAAACCGGTCCAAGTTCGCCCCACTGTTTTGCGAAGGCATCATCTGTGGCAATTTTTTGTGCAAAGGCTTTTATGTCTTCGCCTCCGAACGCTGCACTCTTCTTATATTTTTCGTAAGGCCAGTCGTCCCATATACGCACTCCGTTTTTGCATAGGTATTGAATGTTGGTTTCGCCTTTTAGGAACCACAGCAATTCGTGAATGACGGCCTTAGTAAAAACTTTCTTGGTAGTGAGGAGGGGGAAACCATCTTCGAGATTAAAGCGCATCTGATAACCGAATACGCTGGTTGTGCCGGTGCCGGTTCGGTCGTCTTTCCAGACTCCTTTATCAATAATATGCCGGAGTAAATCGTGGTATTGCTTCATGAGGAAGCGAAAATAAAAATATCGTCCCGATACTCTGAGACGATATTCACCCACTGTTGAAAGCGCTATTTTTTTCTGTTTCTGATTTTGCGGATACCGAAAAATATAGCCGCACCAAAAAGAATTACAAAAGGCCATAACCTTACCAAACCAATGACCAATTCCACCAAACTTCTCCATCCTCTTACAAATGCTTCGGTCAGGTTCGACAGGAAACCAATCTCCGGTTCAGGGGTGTAATCGAGTTTTTGATAAGCATTCAAGGTGATGGTTGAATAACCCACCTGATCTTTCAGCAGTTTCAATCTTCCCTCGGCAGCTTCAATTTCTTCGCGGATAACGCGCAGATAATTTTCAACTTCCAGAATATCTGCCACCTTATTCGATTGCCTGAGCAGTGCAATGTAACGCTGCTCTACTTGCTTTTTTGTTTTCAACCGCGCTTCTATATCCACAAACTCGGCTGTTACATCTTCGGCTGAAATATTTTTGAAATTAGTGTAAACCGATTCTTTCATCAGTTCATCCATCAGCTTTTCAAAAACGGTGGAGGGCACCCGGATGACCATATTGTTTTCAATCTGATAACTGTTGGTGGTTTTATTGTCGCTTCCGAAGTAGGAGTTGTATTGTTTGAGCAGCGCAGCAATTTTCTGATGACTTACCTCCACATCTTTTACCTGAAACTGCACGTTGGAGTTCTTAATAATCTGTACAGGAATTTTCTGAGTAATTTCTCCTTTGCCCGAAATTTTCAAATCATCCCCGTTTGTTCCCTTATTTCCCCCTTCATCATTTTTTTGATACGATTCATTTTCGGAACCGGAAACAGGACTATTCATTGCCGGCTCTTCCGAAACTTTAGTAGTTCCAGCATCGGTAAAATTGCTTTCCTTATTCGTGCAGCCTGCAATGAACAAGGTGATGATAAATACTGCGATGTTCCTTTTCATAACTTTTGTTTAGTGAATGATGATTCAACACAGAAATTCCATAAAATATTGCGGCACTTAAATTAGATGTGGGTGGAGGTTGAGGCAAAAAACTACTCTCCGCTTACCTCTTTTATTTCGAGGTCATCATTAAACACTATACCCGATGAAACCGAAGGCGCGGCATATAAACCGAAATGCGCCTGAGCCAATGTTCCGTTGCCATCGGCAATGTTTGCCTGCGAAACCAATACTCCGTTTTGCCAAACCTTGGCATAGCCCGCACCGGGGCGGGTGTCTAGGTAAATTTTAATATTTACCCATTCTTTCTTCGGAAAGCTCAACACGTTAGGTTGATAGGTGTGCACTTGTTGCCCCTGATATGGCACGTGCATTAAATGAACAAACCCATGGTAATCTAAATTTACCAGAATAGTGCGCGACCAGCTATCGGTGCTGTCGGTAGTTAAAGTAGCAAAACTGAACCATTGGTTTTCGGGTGTGTGCGCTACTAAATCCATATCGAGCCAAACCCAAAAGTTAATGTAACAGGGTGTATGAAATACTCCCTCAACTGTTTTTTGAAACTGAATGGTCGGGTATCCGCGATGGTTATTGTTCTGCGAAACCGTGCTTTCGGGGTTAGCGCCATATATCCATGCTTTGTGCGCGTAAGTGCCCGAATGAACCTGCCCGGTTGAGGTATCGTGCGAAGAAGTGCCCATGTAATTCTGCGGGCAGATATAGAAGTTGCTGAAGTCGCTGACAGATTCAAACGATGTAGAGAAAATACGGTTCGGAATATAAGCGGAGGTATCGTTCTTTTTGCAGGCTGTGAAAGTAGTTGCAATAAAAAGTGCAGTAAAGATTATATGAGCAGGCGCTTTCATTCGTTTATTCTGGAATAAATCTGTAACGGAAGAAATGAAAAATAGTATCAGATATATGCATGAATAAAATCAGTTGTATTTTTCGTCAGTTTGGGTTTGCTCTGTTACATTTATAATTGAAAAAAGAAATTTTTATGAATGAGCTGAATAAAAAAGTAATCGGAGGCCTGCTAACGCATATCCTATTAGTGGCAGTGCCCGTGTTTATGGCGGCAGGCACGTTTAATTATTGGCAGGGGTGGGTTATGCTGATAATTTATTCTCTGGCGGTGCTCGGCATTACCTTTTATCTGATGAGAAATGATACCCAGCTGCTGGAGCGCAGAATGCAGGTGGGGGCCGAGAAAGATAAAAGCCAGCGAATGATTCAGCCTTTTATGCTCATTGCCTTTGGCGCAGCATTGGTTATTCCGGCCATAGACCACCGCTTAGCATGGTCGATAGTGCCGGCTTATGTGGTAGCCATAGGTGATGTGCTGGTGGGGCTTGGCTTATTCGCTATCTTTTTTGTGTTTAAAGAAAATACCTACGCTTCGGCAATTATTGAAATAGCGGCTGAACAGAAAATTATTGACAGCGGCTTGTATGGCATTGTGCGCCTCCCTATGTATACCGGGGGAGTGATAATGCTTTTAGGCGTACCGCTGCCGCTTGGCTCGTGGTGGGGCTTGCTGGCGCTTGTAACCTCAACCCTGGTGCTTATCTGGCGGATTGTTGAGGAGGAAAAGGTGCTAATAAAAAACCTGGCAGGTTATACCGATTATCAAAAGCGGGTGAAATTCCGATTGGTGCCGTTTATTTGGTAAGCTATTTGGGAAATGGCCTATTAAATCTGCCGCAGTTTATTCAATCCATAATAGTTACGGATGCAATACATCGCAGTCTATTCAGTCCATAAGAGTTACGGAAGCAATACATCGCGGTCTATTCAGTCCATAAGAGTTACGGAAGTAATCCATCGCAGTTTATTCAATCCATAAGAGTTACGGATGCAATCCATCGCGGACTATTCAGTCCATAAGAGTTACGGAAGCAGTATATCGCGGTCTATTCAATCCATAGGAGTTACGAAAGCAATCCATCGCGGTCTATTCAGTCCATAAGAGTTACGGAAGCAATACATCGCGATCTATTCAATCCTTAGGAGTTACGAAAGCAATTCATCGCGGTCTATTCAGTCCATAAGAGTTACGGGAGTAATCCATCGTAGTCTATTCACTCCATAAGAGTTACGGGAGCAATTCAATTTCTTAAAACCTTGAAGTGAAAGTTATGGAAGCAATTCAATTTCTTGAAACCTTGCCGTAGAAGTTACGGATGCAATCCAATTTCTTAAAACATTACCGTGAAAGTTACGGAAGTATCAAATGACCTGACAGGTTTTAAAAACCTGTCAGGTCTAAGCTAGATAAATTCCCCCTATGCTCGGTTTACTCTGTTATATTTTCTTTTGAAAAAGAAGATTGTTGATAATAACACCAAAAGTGGCAAAAATATCGACTGCGATGAAATATCATTTGGTGTCGTTAGTTTGGTAAATGGTTTTATAAAAGCGCTATAATGTAGTTGTTAATGTGGCAGTCTTAACCTTAATACTTTATCGTGTCAGCTTATATTACCAATCACTCTTTATATAGGAAGTATTTAACCCTTTCATTAATGAACTACAAAGCTCATTTATCACCCTCAAGGTTTCATCCCTATAACCCTCACAGGTAACAACCATTCTCTTACCTATTTTTGGCAAAAACCAAGTATTAGGATACGTTTCTGTTTCAGGAACGAGGGTATTCCCAACGTAATATGCGCGATCAATTTTATAATAGAAATCATAAATTTCAAATTTTGCTTTGCTGTCTTTAAAGGAAACCTTAAACGTAAAATGGCATTTGGTTTCAAATAAAGAACCCATTATTGTCTCTACAGTTATTTTAGCCT
>CAIYOV010000434.1 GCA_903927935.1 uncultured Bacteroidota bacterium
ATTTAATTATTTGGGTAGAAAATCTTAAAATTTGGGTATTAAATTGAATTATTTGGGTAGAAAAATCAATAATTTGGGTGAATATAAGCCTTTCGGGTATAAAAATTACAACAGAATGATGCAACCGTTCAAATCTTGGCTCGGTTATTTAAACACTTTGAACATTAAACTTTGAACTTACCTTTGCCGCGCATGAAATTCCTGCTGCTTTTTCCCATAGCGCTTATACTTTCTGCGGCCTCGTGCCATAAAGATGCACTGTTTGTAAATGCCGAAAAGCACCTCAACCAAACTTACGGTTCAAACGAACGCAACAAAATGGATGTCTACCTGCCTTATCACCGCGACAGCACCACCGGTACCGTTATGCTGATACACGGAGGCGGTTGGGTAGCGGGCGATAAAAGCAACTGGTCACCCGAAATCATCAACAGCATCATACAGCAGGGTTTTGCGGTAAGCTGTATCAACTACCGGTACGGCTGTGGAGATTTTCATAAGCAAATGGAAGATATCCATCTGGCGCTCGATTATCTCGATGCAAATGCTCAAACCTGGAATACCGGCAGCCACAAATATGGCATGGCCGGTGCCAGTGCCGGTGGACACCTGGCGCTGTTGTATGCCCACGCCTTCGATACCGCACATGTGGTTAAGGCGGTAGTCTCAATGGTAGGCCCGACCGACCTTACCGATTCGCTTTTTCACACCGGTGCTGATAAATACCAGCTTGGCTATGTACTAATACAGTTTTTAGGCGATAGTATTCAGCACAACCCGCAGGTATATGCCTTTGCCAGTCCGCTGTTTCATTACAGCAACGTTCCATCGCTTTTTTTACATGGTTTAAATGATGACCTTGTTCCACCGGCACAAGGAGTTCGCATGTGCGATACCCTCCGCGCTCATGGCATTGCTACCGACACAACCATGTTCGGCAATGCCGGTCACGATTTGTTTGGCCCCAAGGGAATAAATGCAGTGCAGATTCTAAGCGAAACCAACCTCTGGTTTCAAACTTATATGCATTAACAATAACCCACGCAACCAAAGCCTACAAATAATCTTCTATTAGCGATTCTTTCGCTGAACTTAATCACATTGTTTTAAAATTAAATCATTTTCGCTCATATTCGCCCTGCTCAAAATCCCTGAATGAAAAAAATACTTTTACTCTTCGTCCTCACCATCACCTCTACCATATTTCTTAACGCTCAACCCTTCGGTTGCGATATAGCTGCTATTCGTGCTGCCTTTACCGCTGCCGGTTATAACGAGTTAGTAGGAGTGCAGGGGCAACCGTGCAGTATGTATTTTATTAATCCCACATCGCAAAATGCCAACTTATCCGAAGCTGATGCACAGCAGTTAGGCGCGCACCTGATAGTGTTTAACGATGCGGCAGAAAATGCGGCTGTGGTAGCGGCACTCAACTCTTCGGGCATTATTGCAAGCGTAGGAGCAGTATGGTGCGGTTACTCCGATCAGGTTAACGAAGGAACCTGGCTAACTCTTGACGGAACTCCTATGAGCTATCTCAACTGGGCATCCGGTGAACCGAATAATAACGGACAGGGAAATACCTGCTGCGGAATTCCTGATTATTTAGGCGGTTGTCAGTCAAGCCAGGCATGGCGCTGTCAGTACGGAGAAGATTGTATGCAGATCTATTCATCCGGTCAGTGGAACGATTTACCTTGCGACCGCAACAGTGTTTCGGTTATCGAAGTAAATCTCTGTCCGCAGATAACTACTACTGTTCCTCCTACTCCGGTTTGTGTCAATTATCAAACGCATGCATCGGCAACTACCATTCTCGGTTCTCAGCCATACACTTATGTGTGGAACGAATTACCATCCGGAACGCAGATAGCAACCACTTCAGCCATCAATATTACGCCTACCGCAACTTCTGCTTATCAGGTTAAAGTTACCGACCGCTGGGGATGTTATTCAATGGATACGGCTGTAGTAACCGCTCAGGTTTGTATAGGTCCTCCGGGCTGCGACCTTTTTGCCCTGCGCGCTGCTTTTGCCGCTGCCGGTTATAACGAATTGAATGGTGTTGTTGGTCAGCCCTGCAGTTTATACTTTATTAATCCTCAATCGCAGGATGCCAATCAGTCAGAATTAGATGCACGCCAGTTAGGTGCGCACTTGGTGGTGTTTAATGATATGGCAGAAAATTTAGCTGTTGTAAATGCTCTTAATTCTTCGGGAATAATTGCCAGCGTTGGTGCTGTTTGGGTGGGGTATACCGATGTGGTAAGCGAGGGAACCTGGTTAACCTTAGACGGAACGCCTATGAGTTTTCTCAATTGGGCACCCGGTGAGCCGAATAACAACGGGCAGGGTGCTTCCTGTTGCAGTTTCCCCGATTGGATAGGTGGATGTGCAGACAGCCGGCCATTGCAATGCGCTAACGGAGAAGATTGTACGCAGATTTATTCAGGAGGAACCTGGAACGATTTACCTTGCGACAGGAATAGTGTTTCCGTGATTGAAGTAAATCTTTGCCCGCAGATAACTACCAATGCCGATGTTACTCAGTGTGGAGGTCTGCCTTTAAGCCTTTCTGCCTCTACACTACTGGGCTCTACTCCTTATGTATATACCTGGAACCCGGGTAACTCTTCGGCTAACCCATTTAATGTAACACCGGTGGTGAGTACTTTATACACAGTAACGGTTACCGACCGCTGGGGATGTTTTGATGACGATACCGTAAACGTTACCATTAACGGAGGAGGAATTCAATCATTCGTGGTATATCCTAATCCGGTTTGTATCAACAGAACCACGGCTATTACTTATACCGGTACCGGTGCGGCAGGTGCAACCTATACCTGGGGCTTTAATGGCGGAACGGTAGTAAGCGGAAGCGGACAAGGCCCTTATCAAGTAATGTGGACTACCGGTGGCACCAAAACAGTTACGCTTGACGTAAACGATAACGGATGTATTGCCCCACAAATTTCGCAGCAGGTAACTATCAACAACAATCCGGTAGCCGATGCCGGAGCCGATGTTACCGTCTGTTCAGGAGGTATGGTGCAGTTGGGCACAGCCACTACTGCCGGTTATTCCTACCAATGGTTTCCGGCTAATAATCTTTCAAACGATACTATTTCCAATCCTTTATTCTCAGCAGTTAACCTAACCCCAAGCCCGGTTACTGTTTCGTATGCCGTGGCGGTTACTCAGTTTGCCTGTTATAATACCGACACAGTTAATGTAACCATTAATCCTCCGGCTGCTACCGGCATCACTGCATTGGGTGCAATTCCGGTTTGCGCAGGCGGCAATGTTACACTTTCTGCAGATTCAGTTTATGTAACCTATCTGTGGAGTGATACAAGCAATGGCAATTCTGTAAACGTTACTGCTCCGGGAAGTTATTACATGGCCGCTGTGGCTGTCAATGGCTGCCAGTATATAAGCAATACCATCAACGTTACTTTTAATCCGCCTGTACCTACAACCATCAGCGCATCAGGTGCAACAAGTTTCTGTAACGGAGGCAGTGTAACTCTTTCAGCCGATTCGGTTTGCACCGCTTATCTCTGGAGTAACAGTAGTATTACCAATTCTATTAATGTAACACAGTCGGGTAACTTTACAATGAGTGGTACAGATGCCAATGGCTGTCAGAATGTGAGCAACAGCATTACCGTTACCGTTAATCCAAACCCTGTTTTATCCTTAGCTAATTCCAGCGATGAAAGTTGTTTTGGTGCAGGCGATGGAACTATTACCGTAAATGCTGCGAACGGAACACCAACCTATAATTACGCATGGAATACTACACCGGCTCAGTTTACAGCAATAGCTGCTAATCTTTCGGCAGGCAGTTATGATGTAACTGTGGTGGATGCCAATCAATGTGCCGATACTGCTACTTATTCAATTTCAACCCCTGCAGTGCTTGCGCTGAATGTAAACACGGTAGTAAACGCAAGCTGTTATCAAACCACCGATGGCTCTGTGACGGTTGATATTACCGGTGGAACTAATCCCTACAGTTATGTTTGGAGCGATGGCAGCAGTGCAGCTTCCCTACAAAATGTTGGTGCGGGAAATTATGATGTGACTGTTTCCGATGCACACAACTGTACGGTTACTTCATCTTTCGTAATCACTGAACCGGCTCAGATTCTGGTTCAATCATTAGTATTTGATGATGTGAAATTCGGGACGGATGTCCAACTCATTATGAACGTGCAGCCATCATCGGGAGTTTATACTTATCAATGGAGTCCGCCTAATTATTTAAGCTGCACTGATTGTGCTAATCCTGTTTTCTCAGCCATCAGAAGTTTTCAATATGAAATAACAGTGACGGATGCAGGTGGATGCACAGTAACGGGTACGGTAAAAGTAAATGTCAAATCAGATAAACCTTTCTTTATACCCAATGTATTTACACCGAACAATGACGGCAATAACGATTTACTGCAGGTGTATGCAATCGGTACGGTTTATTATCACCTGAGTATTTTTAACCGTTGGGGCGAAAAAGTATTCGAATCAAATAACATTACTGAAGGCTGGGATGGAAAATATCAAGGCAAAGAGTCATACGCGGGAGTTTACACGTATGTAGTAGTGCTTAATTTCTTAGATGCCGAAAACAGAAAATACATCGGCAGCTTTACTTTGCTTAGATAAGTGATTTACTCTTCTCCGAATTTCTGTTTAACCAGTTTCATAAACATCCTGACAGGTTGTGAGGATTCATCCCAGTAATAATTAGAACTTAACTCCGCTTTAATAAAAGCTTCTG
>CAIYOV010000435.1 GCA_903927935.1 uncultured Bacteroidota bacterium
CCAGAATGGTCATAGTTCTGTCCGCAAAATAAAAAGTAATTCGATTGCTTAGTGTGAGGTGAGATAATTCAAAACGGAGGTTTGAATATCCTGAAGGATATCATTTGAAGTATTGCGGATAAACTTCTTTCCGGTTATAGTTTCGTATAATTCGATATAGCGATTGGTAATAACATCTACAAATTCATCGGGCATAAAAGGCATTGCTTGTCCATCTTTTCCCTGAAATCCGTTTGCCATCAGCCATTCGCGTACAAACTCTTTACTTAATTGCTTTTGCGGTTCGCCATTAGCCTGTCTTTCATCATACCCGTTTAAATAGAAATAGCGGGACGAATCCGGTGTATGAATTTCATCTATCAAAATAACTTTGCTATCTGATATTCCGAATTCATATTTAGTATCTACCAGAATTAATCCTCTTTCATTTGCCATTTTCTGCCCACGTTCGAAAATCTTGTGCGTATAGCTCTCCATCTGCACATAAATTTCTTCGCTTACAATGTTTCGCTTCAAAATATCCTCGCGCGAAATATCTTCATCGTGCCCTTCAACTGCTTTAGTAGATGGAGTGATAATATTCACCGGCAACTTATCATTTTCATTCAACCCTTCGGGTAGATTCACCCCACATAAAACTCTTTTACCGGCTTTGTATTCACGTGCAGCATGACCAGCTAAATAACCGCGAATAACCATTTCAATTCTTACCGGCTCACACTTTTTGCCGATAGAAACATTCGGATGAGGAACAGCGAGTAACCAGTTGGGAACAATATCTTTAGTAGCATCCAGAAAGTGTTGTGCGATCTGGTTCAGCACCGCACCTTTATGCGGAACTGGTTTTGGAAGAATATGGTCAAATGCTGAAATTCTGTCGGTAGCAATTACAATCAGTTTATCACCTACGGTATAAACATCGCGAACTTTCCCATGATAAATGTTTGTTTGGTTAGGAAAGTGGAAGTTAGTTTCACGAATTGTTTGAGGTTTCATCGATAGCGCGGGTTTCATTTAGTTTATCGTATGCTTTTATAATTTCTTTTACCAACTTGTGGCGAACGACATCCGTTTCATTTAATATAACAGTTGAAATTCCTTCAATTGGCTTTAATATTCTTAATGCTGTAAGCAATCCCGATTTTACTTTGGGAGGTAAATCAATTTGTGTAGTGTCACCGGTGATAACACATTTTGAATTAGCCCCAATACGCGTTAAAAACATTTTCAATTGCATATCAGTGCAGTTCTGTGCCTCGTCTAACAGAATAAAAGAGTGGTCGAGTGTTCTTCCGCGCATGAAAGCGAGAGGGGCGACCTCAATTACCCGGTTCTCCATGTAGTAAGTCAATTTATCAGGCGGAATCATATCATCGAGCGCATCGTAAAGCGGACGGAGATAAGGGTCAATCTTTTCTTTTAAATCACCGGGAAGAAAACCTAAACTTTCTCCGGCTTCTACTGCCGGACGGGTAAGAATAATTTTCTTTACGTTCTTTTCTTTTAAAGCCCTTACGGCAAGTGCCACTGCAGTATAAGTCTTACCGGTTCCGGCCGGACCAATACCAAACACAATATCGTTCTTCTCACTTTCCCTAACCATCAGCAATTGATTTTCGGTTCGCGCACGAACCAGCAAACCACCATTGCCGTGAACAATCACGTTGCTTGGTTCTTTATCCTTTTTCTCTTTAGGAGCTTCGTTGCTCAGAATAATTGCTTCGATATTGTCTTCGGTTAGTTTTCCGTAGCGCTCAATGTGGTCAATCATGCGCTCTACTTTTTCTTTAAATACGGCTACATCATCATTGCTGCCTTCAGCTTTAATGCTGCTACCACGCGAAACCATTCGTAGGGTTGGAAAACTTTTCTTGATAAAGTTGAAGCGGGAATTGTTTACTCCGAAAAAATCTATCGAGTCAATTCCTTCGATGTTGATGGTTATTTCTGTCAAATCAGTGTGAGTTTTGTAACGTGAAATTATGTTTTTGAAGATTGCAAGGAGTGTCTATCATAATATATCTATCCACATTTTTTCCCCCGCAATGTGGTTTGATTGAGTGCTCAATTAGTTCACATTTGTTTTTGCAGAAAACTATCTATGGCACTCGTTACTCTCACTTCTGATTTAGGCACGCGCGATTTTTATCTCGCTGCTCTGAAGGGTGCCATTATTACGCATTGCGGAAATATTTCGATGGTCGATGTTACGCACTCTGTAAAACAATTCAATATCAAAGAAGCGGCCTTTACTGTTCGCAATGCCTATAAATATTTTCCGAAGGGAAGTATTCACTTAGTTCACGTAAACTCTTCGGAAGCCAACAGTAAACTTTTAGTGGCAGTTGCCGATGAACATTACTTCATCACGTTCGATAACGGTTTCCTTTCGCTGGTTTTTGAAAGAACTCCTCACCAGACCTATCAGGTAAATGATGAACTGCTTGAAAATAATTCGTTGCTCCATGAAGATGCGATTGCCAAAGTAATTGAGTTGTTAGAGAAAGAATATCTGCCAAAAGATTTTGGACACTTGACCACCGAGACTATAAACCTTCGTTTACTTCAACCCATTTGCTCCTCCGGTACTGTACGCGGAACAATTGTTTATATAGATCATTTTGGGAATGGCATTACCAATATAAGCCGCAAGATGTTTGATGATTTTATTGGCGAAAAAGATTTCACTGTTATTGCAAATGTTGGTCAATCGAGAATTATCAGCAAAAAATATTCGGATATTGAAGAAGGTGAAATGGTTTGCCTTTTCAATGCTGCAGATTATTTAGAAGTGGCTATGAATAAAGGCAAAGCTGAATTGCTGATGGGTTTGAAGTTAGATATGCCTGTGATGGTTATTGCTGATTGAAATACATAAATTGAAGATTTAAGAATGCCACTCATTAGAATTGTAAAAATGACTTTTGCCCCGGATAAGGTGGATGACTTTATTAAAACCTTCATTGAACGAAAAGAAATGATTGCAACCTTCGAGGGGTGCAACAGTGTAGAGTTGCTGCGCGATATTCAAAATCCAAATATCTTCTTTACTTATAGTAACTGGGATAACGAACATAATTTGGAAAAATACCGTAACTCTGAATTATTCAACACTGTTTGGAACACAGTTAAAATTTGGTTTGCCGGCAAGCCTGAGGCATGGAGTGTAAGTGCCGTTTAAATAATCCGACAGTTCCCTACCTTTAAAACTACCATTCCTTAATTCTTTGCTGTGGGCCGCCTAAATATTTGCGGACTACCGCAAAGTTTAGGCGGTGGTCCGCAGAAAAAAGGCGGAACTCCCCGGAAGTTTTGCGGATGTCCGCAGAATTTATGCGGTAGTCCGCAAGAAAAAAGGGGAAGTCCGCAAGGTTTATGCGTACTACCGCAAAGAAAAGACGGACTACCGCATAAAAAGGACGGTCGTCCGCAGAAGTTCTACTTACTACAGTAGAGTTTCTACTAAGGTCAGTATAAATTCTACTGACCTTAGTAGAAACTAAAAAACCTTAAAAAACAATCAAAAAGCACTAAAAATATCCCTTTCAAAAAATTCCGAGGAGGTAAAATAAAAAAGCCCCTTCGGTTAAACCAAAGGGGCTTTTACTATTTACAGTTTAAAATTATTGCTGAACAGTAATCTTGTTTCTTGAAACCAAGTCGCCTGATTTTACTTCCACCACATACATCCCCGCATTCATTTGGTTCAGGTTAATATGAATAGTGCCTGAGTTTTCTTTAGTGTTGTAAACCATTCTTCCGGCAAGGTCAAACAGCTTTACTTCTGCGTTGTTAGTGTTGTTTTTCAGCTCTATTATAAAATTTCCGTTGTTCGGGTTAGGGTAAATACGCGCTATGTTATCGTTCACTTCGTTAATACTGGTATGAACAATAATATCCTGATGGTAACGCGGATAAAGCTGGTAACCTGAACTGTAAGGAGCCGAAGTGTCGAACTGGGCACCCAATCCTATTACATCAAAATTTGCTACAGGTTTTGCCATATTGGTTTTAAAAATATCGGTTTGTTCATCTATACGAACAACCCAGTTGCCCACCCCATCAGTTACATCTACACTAAAACCACTGCTGTGCGCGGTAGTATCCCACTGGCTTGGAGTTATTAAATGGACGTTATTTAAACGAACCAATTCGCTTTCGGTAGTTTCATCTAAGTCAGGAACTAGGGTTGGTGAAACGAGTGCATGTGTTCCTATTTTGTAAACCGTATCTAGGTTACCAAGTTGGGTCATACCTCTAAAGAAGTCTACCGTTCCCTGAACAGCAATTGAATCACCTTCAGTTACTGTATAACCAAAAGTTTTAGTTGGTGCAAAAACCTGAATACCATCCGTGGCATCATGAATAAAAAATTGTAGACCTGCTGAACGATAGTTAATGCCGTAAACAGTGCCATGCACTCTTACTGCCACACCTACTGAATCGGCAGCGTAATTGGCGTCTAAACCGGTAAAGTTTGAAATGTTTGAAAGAGGTAATACGGTTCCACCGGGGTTAAAAGCAGCAATAGTAAGCGTGAAGATTGAATCAACACCTACTAACAAACCACCGGTAGTGTTTCTTAATTTAAAAATGAAAGTTTTAGCAGGCTGAGCTGTTCCATACTGAGTAAGCGTAAGGTTAAGCGTTTGATTTACTGATGCCGTAGGAAAAGTAACTGTTTGAGTAGTGTAATTATTTAGGTCAGCAGCAGAACCTGTTCCGCCTGTCAAAACAACATTTACATTTTTACTACCAACGTGAGCCGGGTTGTTTACGTTGATGTTTATTCCATAAGTGCCTGCAGTCATAGCTACTACATCGGCAGTTGGGCTAAACACTACCGAGGTGTCAGTAGGCGCTCCACAAGGAGTCATAGTATGGTTTCCAAGGTGCACTGTGTTAACAGCATAAGTAATCCATTGCAATTTGCCGGTATTCCAGTCTAAAGTTCCTTGCTGCACATTCGCATTGCGCACATACGAATGGTCTTTACCTGTAGTAGTATCAAACTGAATATCGGAAGATAAACCTACTTCACCAATACGATCAATAGTATCGGTACCGTTTACAAGTGCCAGCACATCGTTACCGTTAAAATTCATGGCCGAAGCACTGGTAGAAGTATCTGCAAGCGGACGTATAGTAACCGTATCTGCCAAATTATTAGCTATCACATATACATCTCCTGCAGCTATAACACCGGATAGATTAAAAGTGAAGGAGGGAGCTACTGCGCCATTCGTATAATTGCAAATCTTGTATCCGTTTAGATTCACAGCACTTGCGGTAGGATTATAAATTTCAATTGCTTTATTGTTGCTGCTTCCTTCAATATATTCTGAAAAGAAAAGTTTAGAACAAGGTTGAGCAAAAAGGGATGCCGTTGCCACAACAGCCATCATTAATAGGTAGAATTTCTTCATGATTTTAAATTTTAGAGTTGACAAATGTATCAGAATTATCTATTGTCGAATAAAGGAATTGTTACTTTATTATTAATGGATAATAAGAAACCTGCCAAAGGCCGATTTCCCATTTGCGGAAATTTTAAGAAGGTAATTTCCTGTCTCAAAATTCTCCGTATTTATTTCGCGTTTCATGTTTCGCATTTGGCTTTTAAAAACTTCGGCTCCATAAATATTCAATACTGAAATTTCTCCTTCATTAAATTCAGTATCCATCAGGTCAATAGTCAACTTTTCGTTTGAAGGGTTCGGATAAATATTTACCCCAACATTCAACCTGTCATCCTTAATTCCTGAAATTGCTCCGCAAAAACTTGTCTTAATAATACTATCGAAGTTGATACATGTGGCCCAGGCCGGATGGTCAATAAAAGGATTACGATTATGTTGAAGTGAACTGATATATTCATTTTTAGTACGCTCAAATTTATCGGGCGGGTCCTGTTGATTCCACAGCTTTAAAATATTCTGATCCTGATTAATTGCTTCTGTAAGTAACTCATTCAATCCCCATCCTCCGTTTAATCCATCATAGCAAATCATTTCGTACATCATAGCGCGGGCAGCATCACCTTTACGGTTATCTTTTGGTTCAAAAACAGGATTGCCGTTGTTATCGGTGCCAAATTTACTTTCTCCATATGTGGAAGAAACATTCACCACAATTCCTTCAGGATGGTTTGATCGAACCTGATTAGGTGTAGCACGGGTCAATAGCAAATTAAAATAATCAGCACCCTCAGGATAATTAATCAAATTACCGGCCCCGTAAAGAGCGGCTGTTTGCATCCAGCTTTTACAAAGAGTATGCTCGCGGTTATACTGCTGCGTTACAAAACTAAATGGCGGGGTGTAAATTGTAGTTTCATTGCTGTATTCGCAATTAACAACTGTTTGTCCGTTGGTTGTATCACGCTCATATAGAACAGGAACCATAGTGTTCGCATATCCAGGAGTATAGGTATTCATGGTATGCGAATTGATTAATGTGTGTAAGTCAGCAATAAAATTTCCGGAGGATGAATCAATTGTATTGTAATAAGTTCCTGCATCTGAAGGAGCGCTCATTACAGAATCGCTCAACGGACTTGTTTGAAGATAATTAATCTGGTTGCCTGTTCCATTGTAAGCAAAGACTTTAAAGTGATATTCACTTCCCTCCAAAATTTCGCGAACGCTATGAATATTGTTAGCACCCACATACATTACCTTGCAACTGCTAAGGCCTTGCCCTTTTTCGTAAATTATTCCGTCAACCGGTATGTCTGTAATTGCTTTGTCACTTTTCAAAACCAAATACCCATCGGCAGTAGCCGTAGTAAAACTCATTACCATACCGTAAGCTTTAATACTTGCAAACTGCATATTGGATGGTTGTGCTGCAGGTTCTGTAGCAAATGAATATGCCGTATATACAACACTGAACAATGCATATAATGTAAATGCAATTTTTTTCATCCCTGAATTTTACTGAAACAGAAAATTAACCTTAAAACTTACGAACGAAAAATATCTTTTAATATACTGGCAAGACGGAGTCCTCCAAAAAGCAGCTTTTGCTTAATAATAGTTTTATTGCGCGCAATGTATTTTCCGTTTATATCTTGTCCTCTAAAATCGTAAGCACTTTCTAAATCAGCGCGCGACTCTTTTAACCATCCTAAGATATTAATGCGTTTTATTTCTGCCAATTCTTCTTTGCTGAAGTTAGCGGTACTTGCCCAATCCGTAGGTTCATGGAGAATATAACCCTCAATAATATCAGTATCCCATACACGGTGCAGGTTAGAAGTAGATGCCGCGAAAAATACCTGAACGCTATTACCACCGCGATCACTTGCATACCCGTTGTGCATGGGTTGATGCAAATCTCCAATCAGGTGAATAAGAATTTTCAGGTCAACCTCAATGTGTTCTTTAGTGTATTTATTTCTCTCTTTCAATTCACTAATCACCCTATTCAGTTCTCCAATAATATTCCTGGTACTGTCTGGGTTATACTCCTGTCCTTTTTCTATATTGACATAATGAAACGGCCTCAAACTATCATTCGAAGGATCCGATTTTATTTCATCCATCCAAACACTTGCTTCTTCAACTGTAGTTTGTTGAAGATAAACCGCCAGTGAATCTTTAACAGCTTTAGGAAGTTGACTATAGGCGATTTTTGCAACTAATTTATGACCTACTGCACCCCAAGCATTTGAGCGAATAGGAATGTAGATTGCAATGAATACAAGTAATAAGTAACGGTATATTTTCATGCTGCTGTTTTCTTTTTTGGAGAGGCGAATGTATCAGAAATCCCTTCGTAATTAATTAAGTACTGCTTACCATCCTGCAAACAAAATCAGTTAGCAAAAACATAGCGAATAATATTAGCTCCCATCTTTAGTGCTTTCTCGCGTATTTCATTCGGATCTTTATGTACGCTTTGGTCTTCCCACCCATCACCCAAATCACATTCATAAGTATAGAGCAATACTAATCTGCCTTCATAGAATAATCCGAAGGCTTGCGGTGATTTACCGTCATGCTCATGAATTTTGGGAAGACCATTAGAGAAATCGAATTTTTGGTGAAATACCGAGTGTGAAAAAGGAAGTTCCACCAATTTACTTCCCGAGAAAAGTTTTTCAAGTTGAGGGCGGATAAATTTATCCATGCCATAATTGTCATCGGCATGTAAAAAACCTCCGCCAATTAAATAAGCACGCAGATTATCGAGTTCCTGCTCGTTGAAAACCACGTTACCATGGCCGGTCATATGTACGAATGGATAATTGAATAATTCTGCACTGCCCACTTCGACCGTTGGGATATCAGTTTCAATATTCATTGCTAAACTCTGATTACAATACTTAGCTAAGTTGGGCAACGAAGTCGGGTTAGCATACCAATCTCCACCACCATTGTATTTTAATAAAGCAATTTTAAGCGACTTATCGGCAGGAGTAAACGAGGTGACGAAAAGAAAAAGCGAGAAAAGAAAAATTATTTTTTTCATACCAAATAAAACTAAAATTCATTCGCAAGATTAAAAATGCTTGCTGAAAATATTCCGGCAGTTTCTAACCGTAACCTGCTTTTACCAAGCGAAACAGTTTCAAATTCATTTTTTTGGGCTAGCATAATTTCATCTTTGGTAAAATCGCCCTCAGGACCAATCATAATTATAGCATCAATGCCGCCTTTGTAAGCATCTTTTAAATGAATGGATTGTTCATCGCAATAGGCCACGAACCTCTGCGCTTCAACTTTTCTGTCCGAAACAAAATCTTCAAACTTTATCATCCGGTTTAATTTCGGAATAGTCATTTTCAGACTTTGCTTGCAAGCGCCTAAAAGAATTTTTTCAATTCTATCTACTCGTAAATCTTTGCGCTCCGAATGTTTGCAGAGTAACGGCGTAATTTCACTAACACCAAGCTCCGTTACTTTTTCAGCAAACCATTCGAAGCGTTCTATGTTTTTGGGAGGGGCAATGGCCATATGAAGTTTAGGCAGATTATTTTCTTCTTCCTTTATTAACCGAACTATATGAACAGTAGTATTTTTTCTGCTAATGGCCTCTATCCTGGCATCAAATAGATTCCCTTTACCGTCAAACACAAACAACTCCTCTCCTTCCTGCTTGCGCAAAACCGTTGAAATGTGCCGCGATTCGGTTTCATCCAATTCGCAGTATTCATTTAAAACAGCAATAGGGCAATAGAAAATATTCATGCCGCAAAATGAAAAGAAAATTCGGAAGGTGTGGAAAATTTAAAACATAACCGGACAATGACCCGGGCGCGGTTTCTTACGGGCGCATCCCTGATACATCAGCGACACCTCAGGAGCTCCAATGGTTTTTGATGCCACTAATAATTTAGATACGTTGATATCGTAACTCAAGCCTGCACTGAAACCTTTGATATCAAACTTGGCGTGCACAATAACCGCATCTAACAACCCACGGTACTGAACACCAACATGCACAGCCGTGTTACTGGTTGAAGGATTTCCAAGCGCTGTTTTAAAATTACAGCCCAAATCAAACTCATAAGCTGTCTTCTGAACCAATACTAAAAAATTAGGCATAATGGTCAATCGTTTCCCCACCGGAAGCGCTGCTCCGCCATGAATAGTAACTTTCATATTCAAACGCTGACTACCGGTAGTACTGGCGTCCTGTCCGCTTGGGTAAAAAGATATTTTAGGCTGGTTAATATGGTTTAATGCAAACCCCATGTAAAAATTACTTCCCCCTTTTGCCATAGCACTGTAAAGCAAACCTAAACCCGCATCTCCAAACATTACTTTAGTTCTGCCAAAATTCTCCCTAGTCCCATTCGGGTCAACAGTACCTGAAGACGGGTCGTATTGCGAATCAAAAGTAGCTTTAGAAGGATTAATACTGCGATGATTGAATGCACCCTGTATACCAGCAGAAATCTGCATGGTCCCTTTTCGGTTCAGCATAAAGTGGTAAGCAACAGTAAAGTCAACACGATTTGAGTTGAAATTAATATCACCTGCCTGATCAGAAAAAAAAGAAATTCCTATACCGGCAAAGCTGTTATACTTTGTAATTTTCCCAACTGCCATATCGGCCCCACCGGCAAAAGTGCGGTAAGTATTTCCGACAGAAACGGTCATCCATTGGGTTCTGAAGTTGGCGTAAACGCGGTAATCGCAATTGTTCATGCCGGCTAATGCAGGGTTTAGTGCTAGGGGCGATGAATTGTATTGTGAGAAGTGAATGTCCTGTGAATTCACATTAGTAAAGCACAATACCATACTTGTAACAAAAATTGCTTTCTGTAAATGTTTTATCATAGTTCCTTCCATTTATCTGACTAAAGTTACATTCCCGTTACCGGTAACAATATCATGGTTTATACACTCAATTTCGTAAGTATAAACGAATACTGCAGAATTAAGTTTCTCACCAGTTCTATCCGTACCGTCCCATCCCCAGTTAGTTTCATTCGCGGCCCCGTTAAGAGTTTCATACACCAACTTACCCCATCGGTCAAAAATCCTAAAATAATTAACCCTTGTAGCAGCAATTCCTCTTATCATAAATATATCATTAATTCCATCGCCATTCGGTGTAAATGTGTTTGGAAGATAAACAATGCTTTGGTCACAGGAATTGAGTACCGTGATTGTAACACATGCAAGATTGGTGCAAGTAATTCCGTTTTTACCATAATAAATAGTAGCGCAATATGTTGTGGTTTGTTTAGGGGTTGCTACCGGATTAAGACAGTTATTGCAATCAAGTGTTGAGTCCGGAGACCACACAATACTGTCAATGGGCGCAGGAATTTGCGAAGCAATACTTGAACTTAGCCCCAATACAATTTGCTGCGGAGTTGCAATCACATCAATAGGTATTTTTTGAATAACCTGAATAGCAAAAGTATCATTAGCTGAATTACAAACACCGTTTACGGCACTTACAATATATCCAACATTACCAAGCGGAGTAATAGTAACTATTGGGGATAAAGAATTGCTTAACCAAACATCGGGTGACCAAACAATATTGTCAAACACTCCTCTAACTGTGTAATCAACTGATGTTCCTACACAGATAGTTGTATCACCAGGATAAATCACCAATTTGGAAAGGGAATCGGTTAACACAGTTTTTACAATGGTATCACTGCAACCATTTAAATCATGCACTATCAACTGCACATCATGTAAGCCGGGAGGGAAACGGAAAGAAGTGTTACAGTTATAATTAGTCACTGGAGATGGTGCCCCCGCCCACAATAACCAAATGCATGAATCAATAGCGCCATCACCATTTACA
Organism: uncultured Bacteroidota bacterium; assembly: GCA_903927935.1. GTDB lineage: Bacteria > Bacteroidota > Bacteroidia > Chitinophagales > LD1 > Bog-950. Next base: position 11,278 of record CAIYOV010000435.1, read on the forward strand.
GAGGTGCTTGACAAAGGCATATTTGAATCTTCACATGAAGTTACCCAACTAAAATTTGCCTGTGGAATTTCATTCACCGTAACTATAAGTGAAGCGGTATCATGACATTGATTCTGGTCGGTCATTGCAAGGATAATTGTGTACGTTGCCAAATAGGGGGGTGTGAAAAGATGGCAAGGTGGGGTTGACCCAGAGTAACCTCCTTGAGCAATTCCAAAATCCCAATTCCAATCTTGTATTGCTGTTATACTTGTCGAAAGGTCGGTAAAACAAACATGTTGGTCGCTGCAAATTACCGTGTCGTTAAGAGAGAACGCAGCCACAGGATGTGGCAGAATAGTGATTGACCGCGCGGCAGTATCAATACACTCGTGATTATCAGTAACCGTTTCCACAATATCATAAATACCGGGAGCAGAATATTTATGACAACCATTTGCTCCGGATAAACTATCTCCATCTGCAAAATTATATTGCCAGGTTATAAGATTGCCACTGAAGTTTGTAGAAACATCTGTTACACAAACACTATCTTCTAAACAAAATATCGCAGCAACATCAAAATCAGCAATAACTCTGGCAACGGATGCAAACACAGTATCTTTACCACTACAGCCTGAAACATCGGTTACCGTAAGAATAAAAGAAGTGTCTTGTAAAATAATTGCAGTGGGATTACAGATAGAGGAATTCGATACCAAATTAGGTGGTGACCATTGGCAACTGTTACTTCCGCTTCCATTCAATTGAACCTGTTCGCCATAACAAAAGACAGTATCAGGGCCGGCATTAGCAATAGGATTCGAAATAATAGTCATAACAAACCCACTGTCGCAATCTCCACAGCCTACACTGTCATATAAACAAAGATGAATAGTATAATACCCACCAGTCATAAATGTGTGGCAAGGATTAGGACCCGAAGTGCTATCTTTTGTACCATCTCCAAAATCCCAATACCAAAACTGTGGCCCTGTTACAGAATCAACATAAGACGTATCGTGAAAACAAGTAGCGGTTTCAGCGCAAATCAAAGTATCATCCGCATAAAAACCTACAATTGGGTATTTAGGAATAATAATAACCTTCGTACTAACAATTGAATCATAGCACCCAAAGTTGCTATGTATTCTTAAAGAGATTGGAAATACTCCCGGTTGTGAATAATAATGAGTTGGATTAGTATCTGTACTGGCTGTTTGGTCGAATGGATCACCAAAATCCCAATACCAATCACTAGAATAAGAAATGTCAGGGGGAAGAGCATAAGTGGTTGCATCAAAGAAATTTGCTGTTCCCGCCAAACAAAGACCAAAGTTATTAAAAGCAATATTTACAACTGGCGAATCGACATAAACATATGAATCGTTAAATAACACATGACAGCCAATTGAGTCGCCAAATGTAACCTGAGGCAAACATGAATCAGTTAAACAGTATGGGATGCGATAGTTAAATACCGTTGGGTATAAATCTGTTCCTATCGGATTAATTGGGTTAATAACATTAAATCCCTGATTGCAACCATAAACAAATGTAACTTCTACCGCTTTAATGGATGAAATTACAAAGTCTACACTATCCTTACATGAACATATCCCTTTGGGAGAATGGCTAATGCTTCCATATGGTCCGTTTACTACAACGGTGTCAACCACTATGGTGTCCCGGCAACCATTATTGGTCAGTACCGATAAAGTAACGGGAAATACTCCGGGATATGGATAAAAATCACAAGGATTTATTTCCAAATATTCAAAATTTCCAAAATCCCATGTGTATATATCTGTTGTACTATCTACCCATTGAGATGTATTATTAGCACAAACTGCTAACGGAGGACAGGATGCAAAGTCGTCTGATAAATATCCTGATAAGACAGGCTCGTGTACGTGCATCATTACTGTATCTGACTTATGGCAAGTTCCACCCGATATTGAATATACAACCGGAAAATCACCGACATTATAATACGTAAGGTATGGTGGGGAGTGTCCGGTATATGTTGGCAGATTACTTCCCGGGAATTGCCATGTTTCCGTTAAAGAAACACCACTTGAAGTATTATTAGTTATATAGATAGTACTCCCCGGGCAAATAATTGTATCTATCATCCAATAGGAGTATACAGCTGTCCCGACAGTAACAATGTGGGTCACAGACTTTGTACATCCATATTTGTTAGTCACTTGTAATGTCACCAAATGAGTGCCGAGTGAGAAATACCGAACTGGAAATTCTTCATGGGATGTATCTCCTCCACCAAAATTCCATCGCCAATCAACTATAGAATCGCAACCAACCCCGGACCAGAATGAAGCATCAAAAGGCATTGAGTGAAAATGTACAGAATCCGGAAGACAAATATTAGTAGGTCCAAAATCAATGTGTAAATCACATCCTATTAATAAACCCTGAGCACTGGCAGAACATCCCCCAGGCGCACTGTAATTCATTACTATATGATAAACACCAGGATAAAAATTTTGGTACCCTATATAACCGTAATCGACCGGTTCGCCAGGATACTCATTCCAATGCCATGCGGTAGTTCCGCTGGTGTTAGCACCGGGGGTTGTATTTGTAAAACTAATAACAGGAGTAGAACCGCAGTATATTGCTGTATCAGGAGAAAAAGTAGCATTAACAAAAGAACATGCAGTTTGAATTAATGATGTTTTATGATGAACACAATGCGTTGTATCATTATAAGCAGTAAGTGTTACTGTGCAACTATCGCAGTGAGGAAGCAAAACACATGGTGCAAATGTGTTAAAGGTGTCAGGAGCACAACTAAAATTCCAATGAAATCTGTTCGCCCCCATAGTTCCATTAGTAAAACATACTGTATCACCAGATAAACAATTTGTAGAACTGGTAAAACTTGCAGATGGAGGAAATACGACAATATGAGTTCTGTAAATTGAATCACTCTCGCAACTATCTTGTACCGGAATAACCCATGCATCAAACTCTCCAAAACTATGGTACATATGAACGATAGGAGAATGATTGAATTGGGTTATCACATTTGGATTCGATTCATCTCCAAAATGAACCAAGTACCGGTTGGAATTACAACCCGGACCGCTAAAAGTAAAAACTACTGAATCTGACTCATAGCAAACACTATCAGGGCTTACAGTCATTGTACATACAGGTGGTGCTGCTACACATATACTCAATGTATCCCATGCGGTTGAAACACAGCCCGCACCTATACTTGATCCAGGAACGGAACAAGTTGTAATTTGCACCTTTTCGTCATAGCAACCCTGTCCTCCCATGTTAGGAAGAGTAAAAACATTACCAATATGATGAGCAATTTGAATTGAAGTGTTGTGCCTGTAAATCCACCATTCATAGTTGCAAACATAATAAGGCGAAAAGGAAGGTAGATTTGCAATTACCTGCATCTCAGCAGTGAGAGGAGCACATCCATAATTACCGTCTTGAATAATAAATGGCACAAGGGTATCAACTGAAATATAGTTAGTTTTAGTTAACTTTTTAATGCACCCGTTAGCGGATGTAACCGAAAGCGAAACAGTTCTTTTCCCAAGACCATTGTAACAAACTTGAAGAGGAGTGAAAAGTTGAGATGTAGTTGGATTTGCCCCAGCACCAAAGTTCCATAAATAAGTGCTACCCGGAGGTGCTGTTGAGCAATTATTAAACAAAGTACATAAATTAGTCTGGCACGTAACAGAATCGTTGGCCCAAAAACAGGGGGAAGGATTTTTTTTAAGAACAAATACGTTGGGCACTACTACAGAATCAGTACAACCTGCACCATAACTACCAATCAAAGTTACTTGATACGAACCTATATTAGTCACAGGAATACAAACATGATCACCAACAAAAGGACCTAGATTAACTACAGGAACTCCACCTCTTATCCTCCATTCAGGATTAGGGAGAAAGGGTAGACTTGTGTTTTTCAAACAAAGTAAGCCAGCCTGACCTGAATCCACACATAATGATGTTGTATCTACCGTAAATGATAAAAATGGTGAAGCGAAAACGCAAATAAAATTATCACGAATAAAAGTATCTGCACAGCCTGTTGAATTTGCAACGATTAATTTTATCTGATAGCAATTCAATGCAGCAGGAAAGGTATGCGTAAAATTGGTTGATGGTCCGCTTTGTAGTTGCGTACCGTTTACAAACCATGAATAAGTAAAGCCTGGACCGTTATTTGAGGCTGTAAAGTTGGAAGTAAGACTGTTTACACAAACCCCGGAAGATACATCAACACTAAAATTAGCAACAGGTTTTGGCTGAACGCATATTCCACCAGATATTTGCGAATGTCCGAAACAGCCGCAACTATTTTTTAATATTATGTTGACATTGTAGCATATGGGATTGCAGTTTGCGTTATACAAGTGAGTAGTGGTTGTAAGTGGTCCTGCAACGGTCGTAATGTTACCACATCCCCATTGAACTTGTGTTTGTTCAATATTTCCACAACCTGAAGTGCTATTCATATTCAGTGTCACCGTTTGAGGAGCGCAAAATGGGGTTGGACCAACTTGCGGATTAATAATTACCGGGGTATCGGCCACAATAATATTAGGCGCAACATACGTGCAGGTTTGCCCTGATTGGTTTTGCGAAATCATTGTTAAAGTATAACACCCAGGCGTATTTGGTACGTATGAAAAAGTTGGGTTTAATCCATTAGGGGAACAGAATACAACTGTTCCACTGCAAGTTCTAAGGCACCAGTTTCTTTGAACAACCGATGAGGCAACTGAAGTATCAAGTGCTGTAGCCAGAACGGGTAAAGGAATGCACCCAGAATCTTCGAATAAGGAAAAGTTGCAGGTTTGGCTAAATGACTGGTTAATTGCCAGTAAATTAATAATCAAAAAAAGTGATGTACGTAGCAGTTTCTTCACACTAAACATATTTCCTTTAAGATTGCTGAATTTCGCAAAAAATCTTCACTAATAAATAAGAGTAAAAAAAAACAACGAAAGTTGCAACAAACAAACATAATATTTCAACCTTGTGTAAACATAAACAATTGCTGCATAAAATAGAATCAACAAGCCAGGTGTAGATAGTTAACAATAATCAGATGAGTTAAATGCAATTGGAGTGTTTACTTTCGAAGATATGAAATACGGTATAGCCTATTTGAGTATTGTTCCGATAAGGAAAGAGGCATCACATAAAAGTGAAATGGTTTCTCAATTACTTTTTGGTGAAACATACGAAGTGATTCAGGAAAATAGTAATTGGCTTTTAATTAGGTGCAGCTACGACAATTACGAGGGATGGATAGACAGCAATCAACACCGGGAAATCAATGAAAAGGAATTCCTGAATATCATGGAAAATGCTTCGGGTGTTGCACTTGAATTAGTAAACAGTGCGGCATCCGGTTACCATTCAATACCTATAGTTGCAGGAAGCAATCTTCCGTTTTTTGACGGCATGAATTTTAAAATAGGTAAAGAAAAATTCATTTATAACGGGCAAGCTATTCAAAACGAAGCAAAAAACATTGCCTTATTCGAGCGAGTTGCCATGCGGTATTTAAATGCTCCATATCTTTGGGGCGGACGTTCTCCCTTCGGCATTGACTGTTCCGGGTTTACCCAAGTAGTATATAAGTTTACCGGCATAAAACTATTGCGCGATGCTTACCAACAAGCAGAACAAGGTTCTGTCATCAATTTCATAGAAGAAACTCAACCGGGCGATCTTGCTTTTTTCAGTAACGAAGCGGGAACGATAATTCATGTGGGGATTATTTTAAAAGATCAACGCATTATTCATTCATCGGGTAAAGTGCGGATTGATAAAATTGACCACTTCGGCATCTATAATTCAGAACTAAAAAAATATTCGCACCAACTAAAGGTGATAAAGAGAGTTTTTTGATGAAGAAAAAAATAACGGTGCTTACCGGTGCGGGAATCAGTGCAGAAAGCGGCATAAAAACGTTTCGCGACTCGGGAGGGTTGTGGGAAGATCACCGCGTTGAAGATGTTGCCTCGCCTGAAGGTTGGGCACGAGACAAGAAATTAGTGCTTGAATTTTATAATCAAAGAAGGAGGCAACTATTGGAATGTAAACCCAACCGTGCACATTTTGCCCTATTGGAATTAGAAAATAAATATGAGGTAACCGTTGTTACCCAAAATGTGGATGACTTACATGAGCGAGGTGGCTCCACAAATGTGATACACTTGCATGGCGAGTTATTGAAGATGCGAAGTTCACTGGATGAAAACATAATTTACGATTGTACAGGAGATATTCAGGTTGGTGATAAATGTGAAAAGGGGTCCCAGCTTCGTCCGCATATTGTTTGGTTTGGTGAGGCGGTTCCGAAAATTGAAGACGCTGTGGAAGTTGTCACAGAAGCTGATATTCTTATTGTGATAGGAACATCGCTGGTTGTTTACCCGGCAGCAGGTCTTATCAATTATTCAAAATACGAAATCCCAAAATGGCTGATTGACCCGAACGATATGCAACTGCCCCGTATTCCAAATCTAAAATTCATCAACGAAAAAGCTACCATTGGCGTTGATTACTTAGTAAAACTTCTTCTTACCGATGCTTAAAGCCAGTTACGAAAAATATCAGCTACAATTTAGCCAACCGGTGCTGACTTCGCGTGGCGAAATGAAAATGAAGAATGGCTATTTTCTTACCCTGAATAACGGCACTCATACCGGTGTGGGCGAATGCAGTTTTATTGAGGGATTGAGTATTGATGATTTATCTACTTATGAAAGCACCATTCGAACACTTTGCAACTTTATAAATAATGAACGACCTGATTTAACACCATTTCCGTCTCTTCGTTTTGGACTGGAAACTGCCTTACTTGATTTAGAAACCGGGGGAAGAAAATTACTGTTTGAAAGCTATTTTACCAAGGGCAAAAAACAAATTCCAATCAACGGTTTGGTTTGGATGGGCAAGAAAGACTTTATGCTTGAGCAGGTAAAAAAGAAAATCGAAGATGGATTTAAATGCATAAAAATAAAAGTAGGAGCTATTGATTTTGAAGAAGAGGTTTCACTGTTGAGTTTCATCCGCAATAAGTTTCCTGCAGACGTCATCGAAGTACGCTTAGATGCAAATGGTGCATTTCAATATGCCGATGCATTGAGAAGACTCGAGACGCTCTCGCAGTTTCAGATTCACTCTATTGAGCAGCCTATTAGACAAGGACAACCGGAACTGATGAAAAACATCTGCGCTAACACTCCTATACCGGTGGCCTTAGATGAAGAATTGATTGGAGCATATGGCAACATGCAGGATGACATTCTGAACGTAATAAAACCCGCTTATATTATTCTTAAACCAAGTTTGCTGGGCGGTTTTAAAGTTTGCGAGGAATGGATTGCAAAGGCCGAAGCAAGAAATATAAAATGGTGGGCTACCTCGGCTTTGGAATCAAACATTGGGTTGAATGCTATTGCTCAATGGGTTTTCACCAAAAATAATCCATTGGCCCAGGGGCTTGGAACCGGTTCACTTTACACCAACAATATCTCCTCTCCACTCTATATCAACAACGGAACGCTTGGTTATAATCCAAAAATAGTTTGGGCTGAAAATTTCTAATTGTAAATTGCCTTCATGTTTGTGATTGAGTTCTCTTCGCTTACCGATGATGCAGTTATTGAACTTGCCTCTAATAAACTTAAAACCTGTTTGGCAGATTGGGAAAGAGACATATGGCAGTTTCTAAGCGATTGGTTTAATCCCTCTATTTCTTCTGTAAAGGTTTTCACATCCGGCTCAACCGGTGCGCCTAAGCAAATGGAGCACAACAAACAGGCGATGATTAAAAGCGCGCAGATGACTTGCGAAGCCTTACAATTAGAAAAGGGCGATAATGCTTTGTTTTGTTTGCCGGCAAACAAAATTGCAGGCATGATGATGATTGTGCGCAGCATTTATTGCAGAATGAATTTGATATGCATTAAACCATCGTCCAATCCGCTGAACGAATTGATGGGCGAAATGAAGATTGCTTTTGCTGCCTTCACCCCTATGCAGTTATTCAGCGCGGTTAACAACAATGAGCATTTGAGAAAAGCAGAACAGATTGACAAACTAATTTTAGGCGGAGAGAATATTAGTGCCGGGATACTGCAAACGGTGCTGCGTTTTTCGAACAAAGTGTATGCTACGTTCGGAATGACAGAAACTATCAGCCATATTGCTTTGAAGAAATTGAATGGCAAAAATGCAGATACCCACTTTAAAGTTTTGGAGGGGATAAAGATTTCTGCTGATGAACGAAACTGTTTAGTGATTGAAGCCCCTGCTCTCGGGCAGCCGCATTTAGTGACGAATGATGTAGTGCGGATAATCTCTGATAATGAATTTGACTGGTTGGGCAGAGCAGATAATGTGATTAACAGCGGAGGCGTAAAGATTCATCCTGAAGAGTTGGAGCAGAAACTGCAACAACATATTCAATCGGCCTTTTTTATTGCTTCTGTGCCTGATGAAAGAACCGGAGAGAAATTAGTGCTGGCCATTGAAGCAATTGAACTTTCGGAAAGTGACACACAACGATTAACCCAAGCGTTTGCAGAGCTTGACAAGCTGCATCGTCCTAAAAGTGTTCTTCTGTTTCACCGGTTTACAAGAACCGCCAACGGAAAGATTAAACGAAAAGAAACGTTACAAAATACGTATGAAACCGTTGCGCTTTAATTAACGCGTTAACTGAAACTTTTTTACCACTACCTGTTCTCCGGAAGTAATCTTTGCAAAATAAATTCCGGACGGCTGTGCAGTGAGATTAATTATCCGGTGATTATTTGCCGCGGCAAGATTACTTTCAGCCACCAGCTTCTCTCCTATGGCATTGAATATTTCGTAGCTGTAGTTTTTACCGTTTTTCACCTGAGCGTTCAGGTTGATGATGCCGGTGGAAGGTGAAGGGAAGAGTTGTATGGTTTCGAAATTGTTCTCCACGTTTTTGATAGCTGTTCCTGTAACAACAGTTGCTACCCCGGCACGTGATGTTTGCAGCATAGCATGCATAATTCCTATCTGCTCGTTGGTAAACATATTCAGACAGCGGTCATCGGAGTAGTCCATATAGTCTTCAATCATATCATTGAAATCGGTTGGTGCATCGGGGCATGAATTGATCACGGTATCACAAGTTTGTTGCGAAGCATCGGATGCATACGGTGTATCGCTGATGCCATCATCATTATTGCAACCGGTGCTGTCGCCCCAGATGTGGCGCAAGCCGAAGAAATGTCCCAGTTCGTGCGTTAAACTTCTTCCACCGGCTACAGTTTGGTCAATAGGGTTTGAGAAGTTTCTTCCAACCACGGGATAGTGCAGCACCACGCCTTGTTTAGCAGAGTCGGTTGATGAACCGCTTGGCCAGTTGGGTGCGTTATCAGGAGGATATGAATAACCGAGAATGCCGAGACCATTGAGCACGTTGCAAACCCAGATGTTTACATAGCGGTCAGTCGGCCATGGAGCTTTTCCACCCGGTTCTACTTTCATGTTTTCCTGAAAGGGATTAAAACCGATGATACCACCGTTACCTGCGGTGCGGGTAATTCCGTTAGTCGGGTTTCCATCGGGGTCGGTGGTGGCGAGGTAAAATTCGATGTGCGCATCACCGGCTACCGGTTTAAACTCATCGCGGGTGCGAACGGTATCGGCATTCAGTCTGCGGTAATCTTCGTTCAACACTTCTACCTGCGAGTAGATAACAGAATCGGGAATATTTTCGGCAGCGTTCAGATAAACCACATGAAACACTAACTGAACTCTATAGATGGTATCGCTGGTTGAACGGTTGATGCGGTTTGCATCGGCAATCTGTTTGGCATTATCGAAACAGGCTTTGGTACGCGCCATGTAGCCGGGAGTTTGCTGCTCTTTGTATTGCATCATATCAAAGGTTCCGCAGCGGTGCAGGTTGGCCTGTGAAAAAGAGGAACCGGTAATGATAAGCGCTGTTGCAAGAGTGAAGAGTTGTTTCATGTAAAATTGATTCGGTTTAATTAGAACGAAGAAATACAAGATTTGCAATTAAGCAAAATTGAATATTACCACCTCCGGCACTTCGTGCCACCTCCGCCAGCGGAGGATAAATACCGCCCGCAACTTAAACCGGAGAGTTTACTTACTGATCAGCAACTTCTCGGATTGAGAATTCTTTTCGCCTTTTAAATGCAGCAGGTAAAGCCCGTTAGGGAAATTATTGACTGCAAAGATGGTGGCGTTATCGGTAATGTTTGTTTCGTAAACCACTTCGCCAATACTGTTGATGAGCTGAAGCTGTTTGAACGGATGAGCAGAAGGCAAACGCACTGCCACCAAGCTGCCGGCAGGGTTCGGGAAAACCTTTACGTCTACTTTCTGAATTTCGTTTACCGAAAGCGAAGGGTTGCTGTGCAGGTTGATGTTATCGATATACATAGCGTTGCCCCAACCGGTTACGTTTTCGAATTTAAAGCTCACTTTGTTCTGGCCCATCAGGCTGAGCACCGGAACAGAAACTGTTTTCCACTGCGAAGCATTGGGTGTAAATAAAGTAGTCTGGTCGGGGGCGGTGGCCAGGTCGCTACCTTTCTGGTTCCATATTTTGGTCCAGTTGCTGCCGCAATCGAAACTGTAATATACATTCAGCGAATCGGAGCGGGTGGGGCTGTATTGCGCATATGCCACATCGAACTTCAATTCAGGATACGTAATGGTCGAGAAATCGTAAGAGTCGGTAATGAAGGCATCTTTCTTTTTATTCGGGTTGGCACCGTAAGCCGTGTTATCGATAGAGGCTGAACCTACACTGGTTCCGAAGCCGCCATACGAGTTGTTCTTCTGCCAAAGGATGACATCGTTGTTCGGGTTGTAAACGCTCCAGTCAGTTGGAGGGAAAGTGCTGCTTTCAAAATCCTGCACAAATGGAACCGCACTGCCTGCTGCGCCATTGTAGGCGTAGAACGAAATGCTCTTGCTGTCGTTGCCGCTAAAGTTATCGGCTGACTGTCCGTTGGCATTGCCAAAGGTTACATCGAGGGTATGAAAATCTTCGATAAACACCTGCTGCACGGGCAACGTTACCTGCACCTGACTCTGCGAAGGAACGGAACCGCTCCAGTTGAATATCTGCACCACATCACCATCTACCTGATAGTAAAACTTGCCCGAAGTGAGCGTGGTGGCACCTTCGTTTTTAAGCGTAACTACCGGACTGAAATGAAAGGAGCAGATGGTATCTTTAGGGAAAGCAATGTTGAGCACCGAGGCATCGAGATTAAAGAAACATTCGGTGGAAGCCGTTTTAATAGCGGCACGGAATCCGTTGATGGCCGAGTGAATATTATCGGATTGACCATTGGTAAACATATAACTGCAGGCATCATCGGTGTAATCCATGTAGTTCATATACATATCGCCATTAGGCCCGTTATTGCAGCTGATGTGCGGAAATGCAGGGCAGCCAAAATTCAAATCGGCCTGGTCGGGCGTATCGCTTACATAGTCGCCTGCATCGCCACAAGTGGCATCGTTGCCCCATATGTGCAGCAGACCCAGCCAGTGACCGGCTTCGTGTGTGATGGTTTTGCCCAGGTTGTGGCTGGCAATTAAACTGCCGGTGGTGCCAATTGTGTTATAGCGCGCGGCAATACCATCGGAATTAGCAGAGCCGAAGAAAGGCAGCGATGAATAAGCCAGCACTCCGTCAGATGCCAGTGTGCCGCCCATGCGCACACTCCAGATGTTCAGGTATTTGGTATGGTCCCAGATGGTAGCGGGCTTAAGTGTGTTGTCAATATCTACATCAGTGTCCCAGGTGGCGTTGGCCATTTGGTGGCGAACGATACCGGTAGTGGGGTTGCCATCGGGGTCGAATTTGGCGAGGCAAAACTGAATATTGCAATTACCTACTGCCGGTGCAAATACCGAAGGCAGATTAACCAGGTTTACATCCTGCGCGGTGTAGTGCAGGTTCATGGCGGTTAACTGCGAAATGCACTGTGCATCGGTAATGTTTTCACCGGTGCCTATGGCATCGCCATTGTGAACAATGTGAAACACCACCGGTACGTAAATAACGGGATAGCTGGCGTTGGCAGCGCGGCCGGCTGTGCTTGTCTGCGACTGTTGCAGGAAGGTTTTCATGGCTTCATACTGTTGCTGCAATTGCGGATTGTTCAGCATTTGCCGCTCCAGGTTTTTCATGGTGCCGCACTGGTTAACGCTTTGTGCGCTGATGAAGTTGCTGCTGATAATTACTGCAAGCAGCAGAAGAATATGTTTGGTGTTTTTCATAAGAGGGGGCAAACATAAAAAGGTAAGGCAATAATCAGTACAGATTGAAATTGGGAGACGCGATTCGTTAACTGATTAGCACGAACTAAAGAAGCCGAAACAATGTTCCGGCTTCTTTGGGTCAAGCCCGAAAGGGTTTAAAACTATTTCAGGCTTCGTATCTATCCAATCAACTCTACCAGATAATGTGTGCTTACTAAATTGCTTTGGTTAACGGCTGTAAGAAAACGATGCGTGCCGTAATCGGTAATGCCAAAGGCAGCAGCCACTATTTTCTGGTCATCGTTAGCCGCAATAATCACGGCCGTGCTGTCGGTGGCATTAACTTGAGTGCCCAGATAAAATGCCACGGCACCATCGCCATCAACCTTTAAGTGCAGCCCGTCATCGGCCAGCAAAGTGCGGGTGCATACTGCTTTGTTTTCGAGCGGGGCAAGCGTGCCGTTAAATTCCTTTTGCTGTTTGGTGCGCAGGGTTTCCTGATCAAACAGAGCAGCTGCAATGGTTTCCAGGTTATCAAACATATTATCCATTACCCAGCCAAGGTTGCGGTATTGCATATTCATTATGGCAATGCGGTCGGTGTTCACTTTGCCGCTGCTTACTACCGTATCGCCTTTAGCACCTTCCTGCTCATCGCGGGCATTATCTAAAGCGGTGTAAGTAGTATCTATTAGTGCTTTTACCGCAGCCAGTGCAGGGTCAATGCCAATGTTTACACTCAGTGTATTAAATGCATTAATGCGGCTGTCTAATCCGCCCTCGTTAAAAGGTTTGCGGCCATTATTAAAAATAGCCTTATAGCGCGGAGTGGTTTTTTTATACACCACCTGTATGTCCACATCCCAGTCATCTAATTTCAGCAATGCCGCATCGAGCAATTGCTTTACATTCAGCGTTTCGCCTTCGCGCCCGCCACCGGCACTTTGCCAGGCGCTGAAACTTGATACATATTTTAAATGCAGCGGATGGTAGCGGTCGTAAAGAGGCACAAAAACAGGGTCGCTGTTTTTAGCTTTCAGCAAGGCCGCATCGTGATAGTTACTCAGCTTCAGGGCTTTTTTAAAGCTGTTGCGGGTGGCCGTTACAAATTGATTTTCGATGTACTTCCAGAGCTTTTCCATAGCGTTTAGTTTTTAGATGAAAAAATAGATGAAGTAAAAAACACGTTTGTGTTACACAGTGCCGAAGCACCCGCAGAGCAGAACACGTTTGTGTTATGCAGTGCCGAAGCGTCTGCAGGGCAAAACACGTTTGCGTTCCGCAGTGCCGAAGCGCCCGCAGAGCAAAACACGTTTGTGTTTCGCAGTGCCGAAGCGTCTGCAGAGCAAAACACGTTTGCGTTTCGCAGTGCCGAAGCGTCCGCAGGGCAAAACACGTTTGTGTTAGGCAGTGCCGAAGCGCAGGCAGGGTAAAACACGTTTGTGTTTTGCGGGTAACAACCTTTGTTACTAAAAAGCGGAGTAATAAACCGGCTAACCGTGCGCATATGCTGCTTTGTTTTTGTTGTTGCTTTAATTGCGAAAACAAAATTAGGCAGCCCGGCAAATGTTTGGTTATACAAAAACAGAACTGTAAATTAGGTCCCCGGATTAATTTGTTTACGAAGCATCACCCTATGCCTAGTCTCCAATTTAAACAGGCCGAATACCTTTGGGGCGAAGGCCTGAAAATAAAATATGAGCGTCTGAAGCGCGGTTGGCGGCAGGAAGACTTAGCTGAAAAATGCGACTGCCAGAAATCGCAGATATGCGCCATTGAACATGGCAAAAGCATTAACAAGCTAACCGAACTCAAAATCTGTTTTGCCTTAGGCAAAGAGCCGTGGGAAATATGCAGGGTGCATAAAAACTGGCGAAGGCTGAAAGCACTGACCGATAAAATGCAAAAAGATTTTCGCAGAAAAAGAGCAGCCGAGCGCAGAAGGTTGAAGGGGAAGAAAAAAAGTATCAGGTGATAAGAGAGAACGCAGAAACTAAAGGTTACTCTGCCACTATCTTTCCTCTTTGCAGCAATCTTTCGTGCTGCTTTATTTCGAACAGATATAAACCCGAAGAGAGCTTATTGCGGTATAAACGGAATAGCTCACCGCTTCGTAATTTGACCGAAGTTACTTCTTCGCCTAACAGATTTACCAACCGGAAATCAAACTCACCTTGCGCACCACTTAGCTGAATGGTGGTATAATCGCTGAAAGGGTTGGGGGTTATTTTAACCTGCAAAGCATCATCAGCCATAACACCGGCAGCCGTATAGCCGGTCAATCCGAAATTATGATTGCAAACATGCTCATGAACCGTTACCGTAACATGAAAGCCGGCTGAGGTGTTAGGCTCAGTAAAAGAAGTGGCCGCTGGATGAGCGGGCGCAATAAAGTAGGTACCGGCATCAACAATAAGCTGATAATATCCTGTAGAATCAGTAGTAGTTGAATATGGACCGGTACTGACTACAGTGCCGGCAAACGGAATATCACCGGCATCATACGTGCCGTTGTTGTTTATATCATAATACACATAGCCGCATATAGTATCATTAAGTACCAGGGGAATGTAGAGGGTAATGACCGTATCATCCAAGCAGCCATGTATCGTATCTTCACAATATAAATGCACGTACCTCATACCCGAATCAAGATACAAATGATAGGGATTGATCTGGCCGGTAGTATCGCCATCGCCAAAACTCCAAAACACATTGGTGTAATTACCCACTGAAGTATTGGTGAACTGCACTTCGTTTCCGCTTTGCACATAAGTAAGGCTCGCGTAATAAGGTGGTATGTTTACCGGAACGGTTATCGTATCAATAGCCGTACATCCAAAGGTATCGCGGATTTCATGTATGACCATGTAATTACCCGACTGGTAAGTAAAATAGAACCCGTAGGTGTTTACTGAATCACAATACTGCCCGGCATAGCACCAGCTGTGGTAAACAATACCCGCGTTGGCTGTATTTGAATCATGCAACTGCACATAAGCATAATTGCAGCGATAAGTAATGGAGTCGTAACCGAAAGTAGCACCGGTATAATGTACATCAACATATTTGGTAATAGTGCGCACGCATCCACCGTTACTGTGTATAGTAAGCGTAACCGGAAATACTCCTGCATGACTGTAATAATGACAAGGGTTTTGCAAGGTCGAAGTCGTATTATCGTACGGGTCGCCAAAATCCCACAACCAGCTGGTTGAATAACTCTGCGGCAGTGTGTAATGCGTTGAATCATCAAAACAGAAAGTGCTGTTGGTACAAACCCCGTAATGGTTAAAGGTAAAATCTACCACCGGTGAATCAACATTCACTACAGGCAGAGTATACAACACCTGGCAACCGCTGCTGTCGCTCAAGGTAATTTGCGGCCAACACGAATCGGCCAGGCAATAAGGAATATCAAAGTGCAGAGAGAAAGGGTTGCTGTCGGTTCCTGGCGTATTAATAGGTGCAACCGTAAAGCCCTGGTTACACCCGTAAACAAAAGTCAACTGACTTGCACCAACCGTTGCCATATCAAAATGAACCGTATCCTCACAAGCGCAAATGGCAGTTGGCGTAACCGTAAAAGAACTTAAACGCGGTCCGCCAACGCAAACCGTATCAACTATGAGTGTATCGGTGCATCCGTTATTGGTTAACACCGAAAGGGTAACCACATAGCAACCGGGATAAGCATAATAATGGCAGGGGTTTTCCTCTAAATATTCTCCGTTGCCAAAGTTCCAGGTATAAATATCGGTCAGCGAATCAACATGATGAGAGCAGTTGGTGGCACACACAGCAAGTGGTGGACAGGAGGCGTGGTCAGGGGTAATATAACCGCAAAGCTCGGGATTGTGAACGTGCATTATTATGGTATCGTATCTATTGCACGTGCCGGCACTAACATGATACACCAGAGGATAATCGCCATCGGCATTGTAGGTTATGCAAGGTGGGTTATGTCCGACATAAGAAGGAATATTACTACCAAACTGCCATACTTCGGTCATCCCGAAACCGCTGGTAGTATTGTTGGTAATACATATCGTTGAACCGGGGCAGAGGTTGCTGTCAACATTAAAGTTTACATATACCTGTGTGCCTATAGTAAAAACCTTGGTTAACGAATCAGTGCAACCGGGTCCGTAACTTCCTATCAATGTTATAGTATAGGTGCCCGGGTTCAGGTTAGGGAAACAAGGGTCATTGGCAGCGAAAGGGCCAAGGTTAACATGCGCCAACCCTCCGCGCACCCACCATACGGGGTTAGGTAAAAACGGGTTAGACATATTGTGCGCACAAACCAAACCCGATTGACAGGCCACCGGTGTATCTAATGTAAATGCTAACTGAGGTGTAGCGTGCACGCAAATAAAGTGACTGCGTATTATCGTATCAGCACAGCCTGTTGTGTTAGCGGCTATCAGTTGTATATCGTAACAATTGGCTGCCGCAGAAAATGTATGGATGAAATGGCGACTGATGCTGCTTTGCAGTTGCACACCATTCACTAACCAGGTATAGGTAAAGCCTACTCCGTTGCTGTCGGCCACAAAGTGTGAGGTTAAACTGCTTACACAAACACCGGTAGTAACATCCGCACTAAAATTTGCCACCGGTTTGGGCAACACACATACTGCACTCTGCAAATGCTTTATAGCAACGCATCCGCAACTGTTGGCTACAAACACATTTACATTGTAACAGATAGGATTGCATAAACCCGAATAAAGATGCGTAAGACTATCGGGGTTTCCTGACACATTCGCAATATTTCCGCAGCCCCACTGAACCTGTGTATTAGTTATCGTGCCGCAGCCGGCAGTGTTGTGCATTTTTAAAGTAACTAACTGAGGGGCACAAAACGGAGTAGGGGAAATAGAGATACTATCAAAGTGCGCAGTATCATTAATCTGAATATTGCATTGCACAAACGCGCAGGTATCACCCGCTTGATTGATACTGATCATATCTAAGCAGTAGCAGCCGGCCACCGTAGGCACGTACGAGAAGGTTGGATTTAAAGCATTGGACGTACAAAAAACAACTATACCGTTGCAAGTTTTTAAACACCATTTACGCAGCACTACAGGTATAACTGTATTAGTGTCAGTAGCTACGGCAAGAACCGGCATAGGAATACAGCCGGTATCGTTACCCGCTAAATTAAACCCGCAGGCCTGTGCACGCACCCCGGCAGCCTCTAACACAAACAGGAAACAAAGCAGCAGGTAAAGTTTCTTCATAAAAACTTCTTGATGTTTTAAAGGTAACTGTTTTGTTGAGAAAGAATGCTTAATGCGGAAAGGGTTTTAAATCTTTTCGGGTTTGGGTATTTAAAACTCAAAAAGCGGCTCCGGAGAGCCGCTTTTAAGAAGGAATGGACATGAAAAAAAGTTTATCGGATAATGGTTACCGAGCCTTTTAGATTGTTGCGTGAGTAACCGTTGACGAATACAATTTTAGCGGTGTAGACGTAAGCACCCTGCGGTACCGGTTCGCCTTTATAGGTGCCGTCCCAGGTAAAATGATGGTTGCCTGATTCGAAAACCTTTTCGCCCCAGCGGTTAAACACCATAAAGTCGAGGTAGGCAATAGAGTTAACATCGCCAAACAACTGCAGCACATCGTTGTTTCCGTCACCGTTAGGAGTAAACACATTCGGAATAAAAATATCGGTAATAGAGTTTACGGTTACGCTGAGCGTATCCATAGCTTTGCACCCGTTGGCATCTACCACATTTACGGTATAAGCGGTATTGAACGTTGGAACTACTTCGGTGCTTTGGCAATTGTTGCAAACCACTTCATTAGCCGCTGACCATGCGTAAACGTTTGCGTGGTCAACATTAGCCACAGCCGCAAGCTGAACGGCTTCGCCCAGATTAATAGTGGTGGATGGCGTAGCATCAACGAAAAGCACATAGTCGAACGCAAGGCTGTAGTTGCCCTGAGCCGAGCAGTTGCGCGAGTCGGTAACCGTTACGGCATACACACCCTGCGATAGATTGCTGAGGTCTTCGGTGTTGTCACCGGTGTTCCAGTTAAAACTGTAAGAAGAAGTTCCACCGGAAATGGTCAAATCAATAGCACCGGCCTGCACTTCGGCACAGGCTGTATTGCGAACCACCGGAGTAATGACCATAGGAGGAGCGACACCTACCTGGTATCCGCCATTGATTGCGCAGCCTTTGCTGTCAGTAACCGTTACATCGTAACTGCCCGCAGAAAGGCTAGTGAGATTTTGCAGAGAAGAACTGTTGCTCCAACTGTAATTGAAAGGCGTCACACCACCGGTAACCTGCAGCTGCACGGCACCATCATTATGACCGGCACATGCTGTTGGAATGACCGTAGAGGCAATATTAAGTTGCTGAGGTTCAGTAACCGAAAGGTTTCCGCTGGCCGCAGAACATGCGTTAGCATCGGTAACCGTAAGCGAATAATTGCCGGCAGAAAGATTAGAAAGATTTTGTGAAACAGCGGTTGTATTCCACTGGTAAGTGTAGGGCTGTGTTCCGCCATTTACCGTAATATTTACAGCACCATCAGCTAAGCCGAAACACGAAACATCGCTGATTGACTTCGAAATTTGAATAACCGATGGCTGAAGAATAGTAGCACTGTCAATAGTCGTACAGTTTGCCGAATCAATAACCAGCACGCGGTAATTACCGGCAGAAAGATTAGTTCTGTGTTGAGTAGTAACTCCGCCACCCCAGTTAAATGAATAAGGAAGCGTGCCGCCCTGTACCAATAAATTAATAGCTCCGTTGTTGCCACCCTGGCAGCTCACATCGGTTTTATTTACGCTGGTAGAAAGCGGTGCGAGTTGTGTAATAGCCACGCTCAAGGTAGAAGTGCACGACAGTGCATCACTAACCACTACCGAATAGTTTCCGGCAGTAAGATTTGTTCTGTTCTGTGTGGCCACACCACCGGTCCAGTTGTAAGTGTATGGGCCTGTGCCACCGGTTACGCTTAAATCAATAGCACCGGCATGGCTTGAACAGGCAAAAGGTTTATGGGTTTCGTTTAAAACAATGCCGGACGTTTGCGTAATGCTTACTGC
Source organism: uncultured Bacteroidota bacterium (assembly GCA_903927935.1). GTDB lineage: Bacteria > Bacteroidota > Bacteroidia > Chitinophagales > LD1 > Bog-950. The sequence continues at coordinate 30,641 of CAIYOV010000435.1, forward strand.
TTTTGAAGCAGAGCAGGCATTAATATCACTAACGGTAACTGAATAATTGTTAGGAGATAAGTTTGAAAGAGCCGGTGAAGTAGCGCTAGTGCTCCATAAGTAAGTGTAGCCTCCTGCCCCGCCTGTTACCGTTGTATTGATTGTTCCGTTAGCGGTTCCGTTGCAGTTTACGTTTGTATGCGTTTCGGAAATGGCAATCGGAGATGGCTGCATCACAGTAAATGAAAGTGTAGTAGCACAACCAGCGGCATCATGTAGTGCAAGCGAATAGTTACCGGCTGACAGATTGCTGACAGTTGGGGCAGTACCGCCATTGCTCCACAAAAACTGATAACCACCGGTTCCGCCACTTGCATTAGCAGTAATGGTACCGTTGTTTCCGCCATAGCAGGTTACGTTTGACAAACTAAAACTTACTGTAATGGCGACAGGCTGAGTAATGGTTGCAGAAGAAGTAGCAGTGCAGGTATTGGCATCAGTTACGGTAACTGAGTATGTGCCGGCATTTGCTCCTGCTAAATCCTGTGTAAGAACATTGTTGTTCCATTGATATAAATAGTTGGGGGTTCCACCGCTTACGCTTAAATCTATTGCACCGGTATTTGCTCCGTTACAGGTTATATCGGTTTTTGTAGTGCTGAGCACAAGAGCGGTTGGCTGAATGATTGAAGCAGCAACCGCAGCAGTGCAGGTATTTGCATCGGTTACGGTTACCGAATAATTTCCAACTGCCAATCCTGTTCTGTTTTGTGTATTAACCACACCCCAATTGAAAGTGTATGGTGAAGTTCCACCAGCAGGAGTAGTATTGATAGTTCCATTGCTTCCGCCATTGCACGAAACATTCGTATGGGCTTCAGC
>CAIYOV010000436.1 GCA_903927935.1 uncultured Bacteroidota bacterium
GTTACTTGATTTAAGCGTTGATTTTCCGCGGTATAAAAATTCAAGATCAAAATAAATATTGTGCCATGCCTGATAACTTGCCAGCAGCTGAAAGTAGTTGATAGTTCCTTTGGCTCCTTGAGCAATTTTGTTGTTCAAATCCTGTGTGACTGCACTTCCTCCATTGCCGGTTGCCACTAAAATATCGCCTCCGAAATTGGTTGGAACACCAATGCGCAAAGTATCGTCTCCCACTTTTGCAACAAAATACTTTGCATTGAAGGCCAGTCGGGGAATGGGTTGGTAACGCACATTCAGTATTACTTCATAAAAATTTGCTCCCAGCGGATGCGCCAACGGTTGGTTGTAATGAGTGAAGTTAATACCCTCAGAGTGCGTGTATGTAAACGGACGTACCATGTTAAATTCTAACTGGGCGTCTAAGTTTGGAATAATGTCAATGTATTTAACCCCTACCTGTAAACCCCATTTGTTAGCCCACCAGCCATCGCCTTTAAAGAAATGTTTTACGTTAAATTCATCGAACAGAACTTGACCATAAAGAGAAAGATGATTGAGAATGTTCGCTTTAAAATCTCCGCCTATCATTACGTTATCCGGGCTGCCAAGTGCATGCTCCACTGCGCGGTAAAAAATAATGGGGTTCAGATATTGCAATTCGAAATGATTACTGCGCTGCATAACCACCGATTCATACAAACCTAAATTGAGCCAGTGGGTTGCCTGAATACTGAGGTGATGCACCGCCATATATTTTTTAGGCAATAGTTGGTCGCTGCCTCGAATGTATTGTCCGGTTAGCTCAGCGAATATGCTTTGATAGTTGAACCGCCAAAGATTTACGTTAAAGCGAAGAAATAGATAAGGTGCTGCATTATCACTCAGGAAAAGTGAACGCTGTCCGTTGCCAATAAAAAACTTATCGCGTCCTAACGAAAGGTTGATATACTTCAATATATTAATGTTGATATACCCGCGTGCATCAAAGTAATCTATACCATCGTTGAACTTGAACTTGGTAGAGGAGTAGTCTTTCCAATAAGCCTGCCCCGGAACGTACACATATTTGTTGTAGGTGCCGGGACGAATTTTCTGAGTGATATAATATTCAGGTCGTGCTGAACTTCCCAGCACATTAAAATAGAAACTAAATACACGCTTAATGTTTCCGCGCACCTCTAAACCAAGCACCCGGTCAAAAACAAAACGGCTGTTATAGCTTTCGCCTCCTACGTTTACACTGATAACCGGATTGAAACGAATATCAAACAACCCTTTCTTTTTAGAGCTTACATGCAGAAAACTTGCCGGTTCGCGGTAAAATTTCCAAAGCGGTTTTCGGGTTTTGCTAACTAAACTATCTGTCCAATCGGCATTGTCGTCAATTAGATATTGCAGTTGCGATTGAAGCACTTTATTAAAACGAAGATTCGAAAGCAATAAGGTTTCGGCAACCTTTGCAGCATTGCCGCGGTAATAAGGTTTATCTCCGGTATGTTCGATAGGAAGTATCCTGCTGAATTTAATATCCAGACGCTCTAAGTAAATATTACCATCTGAATTAAGCGGAATAAAGGTGCCTTGTGCGAAAGCAGAAAAGGTAGTTGCTGCTAAAATAAAAGCGAGTAAGGTTTTCTGCATACGTAATTTTTCCCTGTAAAATGTTTGCGCCCAAACGTAAGCGAATTTTGTGTGTTGAACAAGAATGTGTAAACAGCAGGAAAGCAGGAGTGAACTACTAGTAGTTCGTTTTTCCGAAAAACTGTTAAGCAATTCAGTTCCCGTCAGGTTTAATTTTGCCATCCGGACCAGACAATGTAATATCATTACCTGTATGAAAAACACCTTTTTAATTTTACTCGGAGTTTCGCTTATGCTTACTTCGTGTGCACAAAAAAACTCTTCACCTAAACTGATTAACAAGCAAGTATCAATGAACAATAACGACACTACACCGGTAGTAAAAACCGAGGAAGAATGGAAACATTTTTTAACCCCGGAGCAATATCATGTGCTGCGCGAAAAAGGAACCGAAGCGCCTTTTACAGGTAAGCTGCTAAAGAATAAAGACACCGGGGTATATACCTGTGCTGCCTGCGGCAATGAGCTTTTTACAAGCGAGATGAAATTTGACTCGCATTGCGGATGGCCGAGCTTTGATAAAGAAATAGCTGGCGGAAAAATAAAAAAGCATGTTGACAGTTCGTTCGGAATGGTGCGTAATGAAATTACCTGTGCCAAATGTGGCGGGCATTTAGGGCACCTATTTGACGATGGACCTACAGAAACTGGAGCTCGCTATTGCGTAAACTCACTTTCTATTGATTTTAAAAAGCAGTAATATCTGAGGGTTCCGAGTCAATTGCCTATGAGATTTACCGATAGATTTTTCGCGTCTACCGACTAAAGCCATCAGTTAGTTCTCAGCAACTTCAATGTCTTTACTACATTATTGTTTTGAAGCAACTTAGCTAAATAAATGCCGGAGGAAAGTTTTTCGTTGAAGTGCACTACTTCGTTTGCCCCGGTTATTTTTTGAGTGAATACCATTTGTCCCATTGCATCAATAATTTCAATGGATGCGTTCGTGTCGGTGGAGTTTTTAATTTGAATAAAAACTTCGCTATTAAATGGATTTGGAAAAGCTTTCAACGAAACTTCATTGGCATTTACCGGCTGAATAGCAGTAGCCCCCGAGTCAACTACTTCAAATAAATCAAGCGCAGCTTCTACTAAATGCCCCGGATTGGTGTCGGCTGTTTTAAACTGAATACGCATGTTAGCAGTAGCAAACAGGTAATCGCTTACGCGTATGTTTTTATAAACCCACTGGCTTTGGGTTGAATCTACATCCGCCATATCAATTCTGGCTGAATCAACACCGTTATAGAGCCAAACATTCAGCGAATCGTTGGGAGTGGTGCCCTGTCCTCCATCGTTAAAGAACCACCGGTAATAGCTGATGTAAGGGTCGGTGTAATTTGATAAATCGAATAAAGGAGAGTGAAGAATGGTATTGCCGTTATCTACATCATCGTCACCGGCATTGCCTCCACCGTTACCGGTTACATAGCAATCTGAACCAAAATCTCCGGTAACATCATGGTCGGTGTTGCAATCGGCTGTTCCGTTAAAATCTGTGCCTACCGGTTTGCCTTTTACCCATGCCCCTTTGGTAGCTGTAGAGGTTACTGTCCAACCGTAATCCATAATAAAATCATCATAGTAACCTGTTCCGGTTGCAATGACCAAGGTGTCGTTAACGGTTGAAATATTTTTAGCGACAAGTGCTGTAATCCTTCCCCAGTTGCCGCCATAAAAATTGTATTTGCCCTGTACAAAATCGCAGTACGAATATTCCCCGTTATTATCGGTGGTTATTTCCTGATAGGTAGCACCGGTACTGTCCTGAATCAGAACATGGGTATTGGGAAGTGTATTCCCGTTACCAGCATCAATAGTCTTTATCACCAGGTGCGAAGTTGAAACCGGAAGCAGGTTGATATTAATAGTGGTCAGCGACCCGTTAGCCAGATTTACATTGGGTATATCTACCGTTTGATAACCGTTTTTCGAAAAGCGAATGGTATAAGTTCCGCTGTCAACCGTACCGGTTGAATACTTGCCCAGGAAGGCAGAGTAATCTATCACCGAGTCACCTACTATTTCAATTTTTACACCGGTTAATAAGGTCTGGCAGATGGAATCTTTTACCACCCCTTCCAGATAAGCTGCGCGCTTGTAAGTGGGCTTTAAAATCCAAAGCCCGGTTTCCATATCCGAACAAATTAAATTGCCCGATGGCAGATAAGGCCACACGCCCCATTGCCCGTAAAAGCCATCGCCTGCATAACCGGGCGATGTATCGTAATGGCCTACCTCTACCAGATTATTTTTGCGCGTAACATCAAAAATGGCAACGCCATAGGTGTAGTAAGAAGTAGGGCAATAGTTATTCAGAAAATATGTATTGTGTATAATGGTGTTGCTGCCCGGTTGTACCTGTGCACGGTCGGTTTCAAATACATTACTTAAATCGGAAATGTTGTAGCAGGTGAGTGTTGAGTTTGGTTTTTCATCGGTGGTGAAAAGATATTTATCATCATCACTCTTCCAGCAGTTGTGTGCAAAATTGAGCGGAGTTGTCCATTGGGTAATGTTGTTGATGGCAGCATCGGCTGTGGTTTTATTTCGCACATCCACTACTTTAATTATTCCATCGTTAATGCAGGCGGCCCACATCGTATCATGGCGCACAAAACAATCGTGCACGTAATTGTTGGTGAACCTGCCGAGATAAGTAGGGTTCCACGGGTTGGCATTCAAATCTAAAAACAGTTGTCCTTTATCAGTTCCGTTTACGTAAGCAATGCCGTGCTCATCAATAAAAATATCGTGCGAAGTATGCATGCCGTTCGGATTGATGGTGTGGTATTGAATACTGTCCGGTAAGTATTTCAGGTTCACTACTACCAGCCCGCTGCTTTGCTCGGTGGTAACGTAAGCGTATCCATTATACTCGCGCACCTCGCGCCACAAACCCGAATTACCGGTGGCCCCCGGAACTAAAAACAGTTGGTGAGGGTTAGTAGGTGTATCAATAGCCACTATCGAAAGCCCCTGCGAAGTTCCCACCAGGGCATATTCTCTGCCCGCTGAATCAACATAACCGCTCAGGTTAGAGCAGCTTACATTATTGCCATACGCAAGATGGCCAAGCAGCGAAATATTTTTTTGAGAAAAGGAGAGGAGTGAAAGGATAACTAATAAACAGGAAACAGAAAGTTTTTTCATGCGTGCATTTTTAAGCGGGGTGAAAATAGATTAATGCCTCACAAACAAAACTTCCGGTGAAAGCAGATGTATAAGACGTTAAAGAACCAGTTCATTAACCGGTTTAAGGTTTTTGATAGAGATATAGTGACACCGGTAACCTCCTTTATCGCTCAACTTGCTTCCAAAATCTTTTAACGGTGCCTGGTCAACTTCTTCGCTGGTGGCGTAGCCGCATAAATAAGCGCGGGTGTTGACGGGAATTGAATCGGCAAGATGGGTAGCCACATCAATAATTATCTGCACGTAAAACCTTGGCTTCCGTTTGCGCGCATAGTCTTCGCGCACCAGCAGATTTAGTTTTTCATTAAAAGGGAAAGCCGAAGTCTTTATTTCAAAATCACCAAAGTCCGATTCGCCTTTGTTTTTTCCTACGCGGTGTTTTGTCCAATCGTTAAACAGATATTGGGCAAAAACAAATTCTCCTAAGTGTCCGGTGAGGGTATCAATTTTTGAAGCAACGGTGCGCTCCACTTTAGTTTGCGGAACCAAACGTTCTGCCTCGTCAATCATTTGCTGCGAAATGATGATATGCGGATAAGATTTCATTTCTCAATATACGTGCTTGAGTAATCGATTTTCAAACATAAAGTTTTGAGGGCTAATGAAGTGTATACCATATTGCAAATTCACTTTTATAATAGGGCCTATTAATCATTTAAAGCCATAATTGAGCTTGCAATTCTTGGCCACATTGCTGGTGTCCTGAAAATTGCAGGGCTAATAAAACAATGGTGATAGCAGCCTTCACATTCATTGGCTTGACCCACAGTTTTCCTAAATAAATTAGCCTTTTCTGAAAACCAAACTGTATCAAAATCAAATTCATGTTTTCTCATATTTCCCAATATGTTATTTCGCATCTCACAACCTCCGATGTCGCCAGAAGGATACATGACTGCTGTTTCACGACCTCCACTACATGTAATGTCTGATTTGTTTGTCGAACTAATTTTTTTTATCAATTCTCTTTGAACATTTTCTTTTGCTCTAATTACCTTATCGATAAAATTTAGCGTTTTTAAATTTTTGTCCATTAGCCATTGCCGGTCTCTATCAACTATTTTGTCATAAAGACTAATGCATTCATCGTTTCTTGTTTCAGGGTTTAGTGGGTTGCCTCGAACTAAAATGGGCTTAAGAATATCAATTGGTAAATTATTACGTACCCAGAGTGCTGATTTTTCTACTTTATTAATATTAAGACCGTGAACGACCATACCAATCGCAATTCTTAGTTTCGGATAACGTTTTTGTAATTTATGCAGCTCATTTACTGTGTTTACAACACGTTCAAACAACCCTTTCAACTTTCTATATTCGTCATGTTCGTCTCCTAATCCATCTAAGGAAATCCCAATAGTAATTTGTTGTCCAATACAGTTTTCCAGCATTTTCGAAACGTGTTCAATAATTCGCTCCGTATTATAGCCAAGCATACAAAAAGTCATATTGCTAGGTCTGCAATGCTTATAATATTCATAAACTATTTCAGGTAAATCCTTTCTTAATTCAGGACTTCCTCCGGTAAAGGTGATTTGAAACATTGAACCCAAAGATTTCGCAACTTTTGAATGTTCTTCAACTGTAAGTTCCTGATTTTTGTTTGTATTTAGTTGTTCCCAGTAAAAGCAATGGTCGCATGCGGCATTACAACTGTTTGTTACAAAATTTAGCAAGTAAATTGGTTTTTGTGCCCCTGGTGCAAAAAGTTTTTTGCCGGCACTAATTTTATTTACCATGCTTTGTTTTATGATTTTGTTGGAATTGAAATCACGTTTATTTCATCTTTAGCAAATTCCTTTAATAATTTGTTTTTCACAAACCCAACTACAACACATGTGAAGCGAATTAGGTCCAGACAAAACATGAGTATTAAAGCTCTTATGAAAAAAAATAATCCTCCACTTTTAAAGAACGTATTACTTAAGGATATTCTGCATATAAACCATAATAAAAATGTTGCTATAAAACCAAATATTAAATCTGAATTAATCAATGTATAAGTCAGGAACGTAATTGCAGCAACTGCGAAGAATACAGAAAGAATATCTCTGATTTTTGAATGCCTGTTGTCGGTAAAAGGAACTTCGTTTTCCAGACTATTTTTTACTGCGGTTAGCCCCTTTTTAAAATCGTTTCTGATAATGTTTAATACACCATAAGGATTAAGGTGTTGACCATTTGCGTTTTTAACCGACAAAACGCTATACCCATATTTAGTCAACCTGATCCCGAATTCCTGATCTTCTCCATTGGCACCCCTAAAATTAGTATTGAAGCCGCTTAATTCAGTAAATACTTTTGCATCTACAGAACAAATGGCCGTCCAAAAATCGTTTTGGATATGTGAACCTTCTCTGCCATAGATATGATTGATATAAAGTTGTTTGTACGTTTGAGAAAAGCTTAACCCTTTAATGTTTTTGGAATAATTACCAATGGTGGCATTGCACCTGCCGGTTTGAAGAGGTTCGATAAGGTTCTTTATACAATCTCTTTCGCAAATAACATCACTGTCAATAAACACGAGAATACCATTCAAAAATCCTTGAGCCCCTTCATTTCGTGCGTAGGCTGCACTCTGGTTTTTATCTCGTTTCAAAATCGCTACCGGGTAGTTTTTTAACAGCTGAAATAGATCGGGATTTTGTCCGTTGTCAACAATTAATATTTCCCAAGATTTATGGAAGTTGACTGCGTCCAAAACTGCCTTGATGCAATTTTGTATTGTATTACAAGCGTTGAAAGCCGGAATTACTATCCGCATCTCTTTTACTAATTCTGTCATTCCATTAAACTTGCTTATAATTTATTTTTGAGACTTTTTTTCTCTGAAGAACTACCTCCAATTTGCGTATAAACGAATATAGGAGGAAGTTTTATTTTTTATCACTTGTAATTTATTTTTAAGCTCAGTTTATCTAAAGGCGATTGTATTTTGTTCAAATGCTTTTTGCCATACCCCAATTCCAATCCATCTACATGATGTAAGTGTTGTCAAAGTTTGGACTAGTCAAGTGAAAGTTTGAACTGGTCAAGTGAAAGTTTGAACTGGTCAAGTCAGAGTTTGGACTGGTCAAGTCAGAGTTTGGACTGGTCAAGTCAAAGTTTGGACTGGTCAAGTCAAAGTATGAACTAGTCA
>CAIYOV010000437.1 GCA_903927935.1 uncultured Bacteroidota bacterium
ATGAAACCATCATTTAAAAAGGCACACGTTACTTTAAAGAAAGGCGAGAACATCGATTTCTACGGAAACGTTTAATAACATAACAAAAAATATTCTTTAACTAAAGTGGAAGCCCTCAACCACTGATAATAAAAAGAGAGGAAGTAAAAAAGAATAATCATGGGAATTAAGAAATACCGCCCGACCACCCCGAGCATGAGGTTTACCGAATTGCTCACATTCGAAGAAATTACTACTGACAAACCTGAGAAGTCGCTTCTTGCTCCAATGAAAACGAGCGGAGGACGTAACAGCAAAGGCCGTATGACCATGCGTTATATGGGAGGCGGACACAAGCAACGTTACCGTATTATCGATTTTAAGCGCGATAAAGCAGATGTGCCAGGCAAAGTAGTAAGTATAGAGTATGATCCTATTCGTACAGCTTTTATTGCGCTTATTCAATACCCTGATGGTGAGAAGAGATATATTCTTTCACCTGCAGGTTTAAGGGTTGGACAAACTATAGTTGCAGGAAAGAAAGTAGCACCAGAAGTAGGTAACACGCTTCCACTTTCAGAAATTCCTTTGGGAGCTATTATTCATAATATCGAATTACACCCGGGCAAAGGCGGAACTATCGTTCGCAGTGCTGGAACATCGGCTCAGTTGCTTGTTCGTGAGGATAAGTATGCTATTGTAAAATTACCTTCAGGCGAAACCCGCAAAATTCTTTTAACCTGTGTAGCTACCATCGGTTCCGTATCGAATGGCGACCACAATTTACAAAGTTTAGGTAAAGCCGGCCGTAAGCGCTGGTTAGGCCGCAGACCAAGAACAAGACCGGTTGCGATGAACCCTGTTGATCACCCGATGGGAGGAGGAGAAGGCCGTGCTTCAGGAGGTCACCCACGTTCGAGAACTAACATTAAGGCGAAGGGGTACAAGACAAGAACACCGAAGAAAGCTTCTTCACAGTTTATTATTCAAAGACGCAGTAAATAATCATTAGCAAAATTTAATCCATAAAAGATGGCACGTTCAATAAAAAAAGGTCCTTACGTTCAATATAAGCTTGGTAAAAAAGTTGCCAAACTGAATGAAGGTGGAAAGAAAACGGTAGTAAAAACCTGGAGCCGCGCTTCGGTTATTATTCCTGAAATGGTAGGTCACACATTTGCAGTGCATAACGGGAACAAATTCATTCCGGTTTACGTTACTGAAAATATGGTAGGACATAAATTGGGTGAGTTTTCTCCAACCCGCGTATTTAAAGGACACGCAGGTACAAAGAAAGCTGCGTAATTAGCAGGCATTAATTAGTAATCAGAAAGAAATAAAACCAATAAAATGGAAGCAGTAGCACATTTAAGAAATAACCCCACTTCTACACGTAAAATGCGTTTAGTGGCAGACCTTATACGCGGCAAGAAAGTGTATGAGGCACTTACTATATTAAAGTTCAGCAAGCAGGAAGCTTCGAACAAGTTAGAGAAGTTGCTTAAGAGCGCTATCAATAACTGGGAGCAAAAAAACGAAGGTTCTAAGCCCGAAGATAACGAGTTAATCGTTAAAGAAATTCAGGTGAATGCCGGAACTATGCTTAAGAGATTTTTGCCTGCACCACAAGGTCGTGCTTACCGTCTGCGCAAAAGAAGCAACCACGTTACTATTAAAGTGGATAGCAAAATTGCATCAGCACCGGCAGCGGTTGAAGAAACTGTTGAAGCTGAAGCTTAATAAAGATCAAGTTACCCATAAACAAAAAACCCTTACTGTTAACAGTAAGGGTTTTTTGTTTATGGGTAACTTGATCTTTA
>CAIYOV010000438.1 GCA_903927935.1 uncultured Bacteroidota bacterium
CACTTACTATTTCCGATAAGAATTATCAGGATGTGAGAGTGGACAGTTTCGTAAGCCCTAGTTGGATGGTTTCCATTACTTCTATTACAAGTAGCGGAGCAGGATTCAACGATAAGGTAAAGGCTGATATTCGTTTAGTGCCCAAAACAGAAATTGAATATTACAGAGATCTTAGCTCTCTTTCGCTTACTTTTCCTACAACAGCAATAGCGTTGAATACTTCTACCGATGAAATGGTGATGAAGTGGAATACTTTAAGCGGAATAGATGAATACGAATTGCAATATGTATTTATTGATTGGCAGGATGCGAATTATGGTACTATATATAGTAATCCTTCTCTTGCTTTTGATCACGCAAATCTTGGAGCACTAACAACAGATATGCATTATAAAGAACCCGTGAATGTAATTGTAAAACCTACTGGGGCTGCTATTCAGGAATACCGAATACATAATACTTACCCAAAAGGGATAGTTGTTCTGAGGATAAGACCACTGAGCCGTATGTTTGACAATTCTAAAATAGTGCAGTACGGAAATTGGAGTGTTATAAAGAGTTACACGCTTACGACAGAATTTGAAAATAATAAATTCTGGAGTAGCATAATTACCTATGCAGAGGAAGGTAAGCATAAGGAAGTTGTGAGTTACATGGACGGGAGTATGCGTGGACGGCAAACGGTCACTAATTTGTCAAATGGAACTAACTCTCCTTTTCAGGATTACACTGTGGTGGCAGAAACAAAATATGACTATGAAGGTAAAGCGGTATTAAATACCATGCCTGCGGTTATTAATCAGCATTCAATACACTACCTTCCTAAATTCAGTAAAATTAATTCTACAGCAGAATTTTGGAAAGGGAATTATGACTCTGTTGCTCACACTCCTTCAGATGCAATGTATACCGGCAGTGGTGCCGCCTCATATTATTCTTCCAATGCGATAAGCTCATTTACTAACTTGCCAGTGATGCAATTTGTGCCGGATGCCTATGGCTATGCATACTCACAGGTGGAATATCTAAGAGATGGAACGGGGAGAATAAGAGCTTCGGGTGGAACTGGTAGTGACTTTCAGGTGAAAGGGTCTCAGGCAAAGCCTACACGTTATTTTTACGGAACTACCGGTCAAACTCAATTAAGGAAATTATTTGGTAAGAATGTAGGCAATGCAAAGCATTATAAGAAGAACTATGTAGTTGACCCAAATGGGCAGATTAGTGTTGCTTACTTGGATCAGGAAGGTCGTACTATAGCAACTGCGCTAGCCGGAGCAAGTCCTCGCAACGTGATAGCTTTGAGTGAAAATGCGGTACATGATATCACAGAAAGCTTGATGGATAGAAATGTGATAGACACAGTAGCTAAAATTTCGTATTTAAACCACACTATTGTGAATGTTGTTCCGTCAACTACATACAACTTTATCTATGATTTGAAGGGAGTCATAAACAAATTAGACAGTTTCAGCCCTAACTTTTGTCGCAGTTGTGTTTATGAGTTGAAGATTTATATCACTGACGATGCTGGCCACTATGTAAATCTCACAACAGCAGGCGGGAGTGCCGATAGTATAGTAAGTACTTTTGATGGAGGGGCGATTAATTGTTCAACTACTCCAAATTATTTTGATCCTGCTGCAGTTGCTTTTTCGGCTACTCTACCCAATATAGGAGAATATAAGTTGGTGAAGCAATTGAGTATGACTGATGGGGCAATTGAGGTGTTTGCACAATGGCTACAGGCTAATTATTCCGGTTGGCCGAATTCAACATCCATTATTAACGATTACTTATCAAGGGTAGATACTTCTATTTGCGATTTATCTTGTAAGGGTGCTTTTAAAGCACCGTGCATTGTAGAATTAAGGAATATTGACACAGCTCATTGGGATGGGTTAACAAATGCTGAGCGGGACGATCTAATTGATAAATGCATTAATGACAAATGCAATGGTATGGTAAGCAAAGCTATTGATAGTAGTAGTAAATCGGAATGTGCATCGTATTTAACCCAAATGAAAGAGTCCATTATACCAAATGTAGATGGATCACTTGATTATCATTGGTGGGCTGGCACTTCCTTTTCAAACTTAAGCCTTATTAGCCCAATTGATGGAACGTCTGTAACTGTTACTCAAGGCAGTTTTACTGACTCATCTTTTTTAGCAGATTGGATTGTAGATACGCTTGTTTACTACCATAGAGAGTATTGCCATTATACCAGGTGCACCGCCAGGTTTTCAGCTGATACATTTGAAAGTCATTTGGCTCGTATTGGTACAATTGCGGATGCCCAAAGCAGTAATCCTAACTATTATAATGTTGTAACCGGCTATGTAAGTGGAGGAGGAACCCATGCTTTAGCAAGCGATCCTTTTTTTGGTAGCGGTGGGCAAGGAGCCAGTTATTTGAGTCTTATGGATAGTGATCTTCATCATTTTAAAACTAATCCGGTAACTGGTGGTAGAACTATTGGCAATTATTACGCATATTCTACATCCGACCACCCTTATTCTAATAATACCGGGAATACTATTTCTCAAACTAATGCTCAAGCATTTTATGCCGGGCTATCTTCTCCGTCTGATGATGACAGAATAGAACAAAGGCATTGGCAGTTAATGCGGGCCTCGTATCTGGACTTACGAAATAAATATTTGAAATTGGCGGAGGTAGCAAGTCCATGTGCTTATTTTAATGACGATTTTACGATAGTAAAAGATCCTACCGGAAATTTGCCTGCTGATACCGGTTCGGCAAATGCAGCAATTCGTGATGTGCAGTCTCAAGATGCAGGCCATACTTGTGTTGGAAATATGATGGCATGGAAACTTGAATTGATGAATGAGTGCGGTATAAGCGATTCGAATTTTAATGCGTATGTTGAACCTTATTTGAGCCATTATTGTGCTACTCACTATGGCCCTTCCAATCCTTTAGGTTTGTTGTTTCGCGAAGATGTATCCACGAATGCCGATTTGATTGCTGTACATTCATATTTGAATAGTTGCGATACCAACATTACAGTTTTTAATCCGTACGCGTACACCGTAGATTCTGTTTACTATTATAACGATTCCCTTTACGGTCTGGGTCAAAACCCTATAGATACTTATCATGTGGTTCATGTTGTGCAGCAATGTTATGTTTCGCCTGTTCTTTTTTCAATTTTTGATTATATAAACGATCAAATGTGTCCGACTAGTTATTGGGGTAGTGGTTGTTCTCTTTTGGCTTCTCAAGCATCTACTTATCTTTCTCCTGATGTTTATAGTTTTTTGCATCAGGGTAGCGACAGTATGAGAATTTATCTGCCTACCAGTGGTGGCTCCTATCTTATGTTTGCTTCCATAAAACCTACAGTTGAAAGTAAATGTCATTTTGCAATGGTTTTTCTTGATAGCAGTGGTAAGGCAATAACTCAAGTTTCTCGAATTGATAATATTAGATACCAAGGGACTGGACCGGTGTCATCGTATACCGGTACTGGCACTTATAACGGTATAGGTTGTAGTTACCATTTTCCTGCCAGTTGTACGCATAACTATTCAAAGGTTGCGGCAACTGTTTATACGCAGGGTGCGCCTTACCATCAAAATGGTTGGTTGTACATTGCTTGCTACTCTGGCACCGATACCGCACCTTCCTGTAACTCATCTGCGAGCTGTTGTCCTACGTTTACGTTTTGCGTCACGGATACATTAGCCGTAGGGTTTAAAAACTCATCATTTGCCAGCGGACAGGTAAGTTTAGCGGGATATTACGATACTTGTGTAGCGCAATTACGCGCCCAAGCTACTTACCTAGGTAATCTTGAATA
>CAIYOV010000439.1 GCA_903927935.1 uncultured Bacteroidota bacterium
ATGCCGAAGGCAGAGGTGGTTTTTTTTCCTCCTTCGGAGGAGGTGGCTAGCAAAGCGAGACGGGTTGAGGCAATAAAACAAAAGGCGCTTAACAGCGCCTTTTATTTTTACATATAAGTTCCCTTTAAGGGATTTAGGGATTTACTCTCCCAATAAATTCTTCAGCACAAAATAAAGACCCGCTCCCAAAGCTCCCGAAACCGGTATGGTAAGTATCCACGCCCACAAAATATTTAAGGTAAGCCCCCAGCGCACAGCCGATATACGTTTAGTCAATCCTACTCCAATAATTGAACCGGTAATAGTATGCGTGGTCGAAACCGGTATGCCTAATTTTTCTGTAGCAAACAAAGTAATGGCGCCTGCGGTTTCAGCGGCAACTCCTTCAAACGGGGTCAGCTTGGTAATTTTGCTGCCCATGGTTTTTACAATACGCCAGCCGCCCATCAGGGTTCCCAAACCAATAGCAGAATAACAGCCTATCACTATCCAGTGCGGTATCTCTTTAATCTTTCCATCTACCTGCACAATATTCATCCATGCCGGAATTTGAGCGTGGTCTATACCCGATTTGTTGACATAAACCAACAATGTAGCGGCTATAATACCCATTACCTTCTGGGCATCATTTCCTCCATGCCCTATACTAAACAGAGCTGACGATACCAATTGTAGCCGCTTAAACCACCCGTTCATTTTAAACGGGCTCGATTTTCGGCAAGCCCATAAAAGTATAACCGAAATAAAGTACGACAGCAACAACCCTATCATTGGAGCAAGCACAATAAACATAATAGTCTTCGTCACCTTGTCTATGTTCACTACACCAAACCCTGCGTGGGCAACAGCCGCACCCGCAAAACCTCCCATCAGCGTATGCGATGAACTCGAAGGAATACCCATATACCATGTAAGCAGGTTCCAGAAGATAGCAGCAATCAATCCAGCCATAATAACTGACAGGGTAACCGATTCGGGTTTTACAATTTTAGCAACGGTATCAGCTACTTTAAATTCCGAAATCCAATAAGCCACCACGTTAAAGAAAGCCGCCCAGATTACCGCCTGAAAAGGAGTAAGCACCCGGGTAGAAACAATCGTTGCAATAGAGTTTGCTGAATCGTGAAAACCGTTGATGAAGTCAAACACAAAGGCTAACACTATAATAACTACAAGAAGTTCAAACATATTTTTGTTTTTATAGTTCTCAGATCAGGGTTCAGGGTTAATTACATCTATTGTGAACCGTCAACCGTTAACCGTCAACTATGAATTTTTTACAATGATAGTTTCAATAACATTCGCCACATCTTCGCATTTATCCGTAGCGGTTTCCATGTTCGAAAGAATTTCCTTCATCTTCATAATCTTAATCGCATCTTTCTCGTTGTCAAACAAATCGGCAATGGCAGTGTCAAAAACATCATCGGCATGATTTTCTAAACTGTTGATGCGTACAATCGCTTCACGGATACGCACCGCATTGCTCATATCTTTCATGTTCGAAACAGCTATATGAATTTCTTTGGCAGAGTGTTCAATAATCTCGCAAAGCTTCTTCATGGCAGGGGTAATCTCCTCTATCTTATAAGTATCAATGCGTTTGGCGGAACCGTCTATATAATCAACAATATCATCCAGAGAAGATGCGAGGTAAGAAATATCCTCACGGTCGAACGGAGTAATAAAGTTTGTGCTTAGCTCGGTAAATATCTGGTGCGTCAATTCATCACCCACGTGCTCAAGATCCGAAATCTTCTTAAGCAGTTCATGACGCTTTTCAATCGGGGCATTTGCCATTTCCGAAAAAACCTTTGATATCTCAACTAAGTTATCAGATGCCTGTGCAAACAGTTTGAAGAAATTTTTATCCTTAGGAACTAAGAACGAAAATATTTTACCTAAAGCCATAGAATTGTTTTTGTTTAAATAATGATGCGAAAGTATATTTCGAATGTTAAGGGAACGTTAATTTTTTAAACCTATCTCATCTTTAGCGTTTCGACAAATGTTATGAAATTATGATTTCATAATTAACTTGTAGAACCTTCGCGTGGTTTTTCTCATTTAAATTTTAGTTTGGCACTTTAATTGGCTTCTCTATAATAAAACAAATTATGACAACACTTAAATCGATTGCCTTTTTCTTATCTGCAACCCTGCTATCTGCGCCAGGTTTCGCACAAACTACGACTAAAACCACAACGACTGTTGTAAAAACAACTACTACGGCAGTTAAAACGGCCGCGTCTGCCACCAAAGTCCCTCAAACTATTACCCCCAAAACAACAGCAAAAAAAGCAACCACCACAAAATCGTTGCAAAAGAAACCTGCAACAAAAACAACTACCACTACAAAGACTCCAACACCAAGCACGCCCTCAAAAACACAAATTGGAGAACCTGTTCAAGTCAAAACTATTACCCCGGTAATTCAAAAAACAGAACCGGGTCTGGTTATTCCTAAGCCGCAATTTCAAAATACACCACCTCAGGCACCGGTAAGCACAAAAATTCAAACCGGCACCAATACACAAACCAATACTAACACTACGCCATCTCCATCTACCGGAGGTAAAATAATTACTGGTGGCGGAGATAATTCACAACAGCAACAAACCAACGGAGGCAAGGTTATTATAGGAGGTGGCACCGATAATGGCAACAATAACTCTATCATCAACACCATTACCGATGGCGATGCTACCAGTGCTATTAAAGAAGCCCTGATGAAAGGAATACAGGTAGGGGTCGACAAAGTTTCGGTAACTGATGGCTATCTGGGCAACAGTTTAATTAAGATTCCTTTCCCTTCGCAGGTTAGCCAGGTAGAGTCGGCTCTTCGCAACTTTGGTATGGGAAGTTTGGTAGATAATGCAGTTACCGCCATTAACCGTGCGGCTGAAAGTGCTGCCAGCCAGGCTGGTCCAATCTTTATCAATTCTATTAAGCAAATGAACGTAACCGATGCGGTAAACATTGTAAGCAACAAACAGCCCGATGCGGCTACTCAGTTCTTACAGCGCACCACCACCGAAAGCCTTGTTTCCTCTTTCAAACCTTCCATCAAAACGGCTTTAGATAAAACCATGGCGACCAAATACTGGGGCGACATTACAGGTTACTACAACAAAATTCCTTTTGTAAATCCGATTAATACCGACTTACCCGATTATGTTACCCGCAAAGCCATTGATGGTTTGTTTGTAATGGTAGCGCAGGAAGAAGCGAAGATCCGCAAAGACCCTGGTGGACAGGCTAACGAAATCATCAAAACCGTATTTGGAAAGGTGAAGTTCTAAAACAGTAAACAGGATTTAACCA
>CAIYOV010000440.1 GCA_903927935.1 uncultured Bacteroidota bacterium
AGTACTCATTTTTGGAATATTATGACAGAAGTCATAATCTATTACTGTAGCAGGGTTCCCTCTGGTTCGCGCAATAGCTATGGAAAACATTTACATCCCGTCAGGAAGCTAATCGGCACCCGATTTATTTTCAATTTTCTGAAGGGTTAGCTGAGTTGCAGGTATCTGTGCGGTTTATATGTATTACTATACCGCCTGCTTTTACTGCTAGCTCGCAACAATTTTAAGTTGTAAAAACATTTAGAAAATGAGTACAAATACCCAATGCAAGCGAATTGCATTCCCCTTATCTTTGCGTTTAAGAAAATGCCGCTCAGGTATAGCTGCATAGACTGATTTTATTATCGATAATATATCCATAAATACTATGCGGAAGACTGAAGTGATTAAGATAATGCCTTTGGCGCACAGTGTCCCTTTTATATAAATCCTGCTATAGCAACAAAAGAGTAATACAGTATCAAAGCCCCCTGAATTGTAACAAGAGGCAATGGGCCTTTTTTATTAAAGACCGTTTTTGCAGCCCCCTCATTTTTCGACAACCTGATTCTCCTTTATAGGTAAGAAGCAAGAAAGCAATGTCTATTTAGTATTTTTGCTATCTCTGGTAACAAAACAGTAATGCTATGTATGGTATGGTTAATATGGCCATTGAACAAATGGTGGTAGGTAAATTTGGTGAGGATACCTGGAAGAAAATTAAAGATAAAGCGGGCGTAAGCGATGTTACGTTTATCACTATGCAGTCCTACGATGATAAGATAACCTACGCACTAGTTCGCGCAGCTTCAGAAATATTAAATATTGAAGGAGCGGAACTGCTTGAGAAATTTGGAGAATACTGGATACTGCACACTGCTAATGCCGGTTATGGAGACATGCTTAAAATGGGTGGCGATAACTTGCCTGATTTTTTAAAGAACTTAGATATGCTCCATTTTAAGGTAGGTGCAATTATGCCTCAGCTTGTTCCTCCATCTTTTGAAGTGAAGGATGTTACTGCAAAAAGTCTTACTTTACTTTACCGCAGTAAAAGAGATGGATTTGTCCCAATGGTAATTGGTTTGGTAAAGGGTTTGGGTTTGCGCTTTAATACCCCTTGCAGTGTTACTTATATTAAGTTTGAGGAAGAAGAATTCGCCCATTGTTTTAAGGTAAACTGGTAGTATGATTGTTGGTTTTTCGGAAGAAAATTTACAGGAAATAATCCCTTTCCACTTAATTATTGATAGTGATTCATGTATTCTGTCATGTGGCAGAAGTTTGCTTAAAATTATACCGGGTATTATCCCCGGCAAATCAATTATTGATTTTTTTACTGCTGAATATCAAGGTGCCCAATTAAGTCTTTCGGATATAGCAGGTATAAAAGATATCTTTATTCTGAAGGATAAAGTTGGTTTCTTTCGTCTCAAAATTCAGCCTGTAAATATCTCAGTCGGCAACGTTCTTCTCATAGGTCAGCCTATTATCGATCAGCACTTTAGTTTTGAAAATCATCATTTATCTGTTTCGGACTTTGCTAAACACGACAACACTGCAGAACAGCTTTTTCTTATCCAGGCGAGCAAAAGGTCGTTAGAAGATGCGGCTGAAATAAACCGACAGTTGCTCGCCAAAAACCATGAATTAGGTAAAGCTAATGAGCGTTTTGAAATGGTGGTAAACAGCGTTCACGATATTATTTTTCAGACCGATGGTGTGGGTCTTTGGACTTTTTTGAATAAGGCTTGGGAGGATAGTATGGAGTTTTCGCTGGAAGAGAGCATTGGAAAAATGTTTTTTTCTTTCCTGCATCC
>CAIYOV010000441.1 GCA_903927935.1 uncultured Bacteroidota bacterium
TGGTGTAGCTGCAAAAGTAAAATCGCCTTCTTTACCTGATTTCAATTTGCCTTTTTCC
The DNA here is from genome assembly GCA_903927935.1 of uncultured Bacteroidota bacterium. Classification (GTDB taxonomy): domain Bacteria; phylum Bacteroidota; class Bacteroidia; order Chitinophagales; family LD1; genus Bog-950. The sequence goes on from CAIYOV010000441.1 coordinate 59, forward strand.
ACGTCTTCTTCTTTCATTACAACCTGGGCACCTTCAATTGGAAGACCGGTTGCTGCATCATATACAATTCCATTCAGGATAATTCCCTTTTTAGTAAAGCTGTAAATATCATCATCCCCTTGTCCACCTTCGCGATTTGAACAGAAATAACCTTTCTTGTTATCGTGGTTAATCACATATCCAAAATCATCCATGTTTGTATTTATCGGATAGCCTAGATTCTCTGGATCGGTCCAGTTAGTTATTTTGTTTCCAGTCTTAACCAGGGTAGTGCTGAAAACATCCAAGCCACCTAACCCGGTGTGACCATTTGAAGAAAAATATAGCGTTCCGTCATCAGCCATAAAAGGGAACATTTCATCGCCCGATGTATTCACTTGAGGACCTAGGTTGATTGGAGTTCCCCATTGCCCGCCAATTTCACGGGTGCTCGTGTATATATCAACCCCCCCGTAACCTCCGGGCTTATCGCTGGCAAAGAATATCGTTTTACCATCCTTTGTTATTGAAGGATGACAAACCGAGTACTCTTTATCGTTAAATGGAACTGCTTCAATCAACTCATCTCCCCACCGGTTTGCATCCGGTAGCCACACTATACGGTAAATTTTCAATTTGACCGTTTTATCAGCAGCCGGAAAAGCACGCTTACCGTTGTAGTTACTTCTATCTATATAAAGTTCCTGCATTTTATCGTTATAGCTGGAAGTTCCTTCATGGAATTTTTTATTTACCGTACGACCGCTCATTAGTTGGCACTTGCTGAGGTTTCCGGTAGAAGTATCGTCTTTTATAGCTTCGTATATCTGAAGGAAATTTCCTTGTGTCCAAACATCTTTATGCACTACGTAGGCATCAGGAAAACGGTTTGAACAAAAATAAATTCCGGTGTCTTTGTAAAGCGAAACTCCAAAGTCAGAATATTTCGAATTGATTTTATCCATATTCTTAACATCGTAAAACCCACGATCTTTACTTAGTTCTTCTACCTTATCAATCCCCTGCAATCTTTCTTTTACACTCGCATCCGTTGGTGCAATATCCTGATATTGCTTGTAATAAACTTTAGCTTCGGGATATTTTTGATTTGCACGCAGTGCTTCCGCATAATAGAGTTTATTAATTGAGTTCGCATTGTCCATCTGTGCCAAACTTCCGTAATAAGATTCTGCTTTTACCCAATCATTAATCAGGCGATAGCTATCAGCAGTTTTCTGAAGCACGTACACATTCTTCTCATCCTTTTTCAAAGCGCGCTCATAAAATAAAATCGCTTTGCGATAGTCAAACTGTTTGTAATACCAATCGCCCACTTTTACAATTGGTTTTTCCGCATGTGCAACGGAGAGCATTCCGAAAGCAAGCAGGATAGTCAGGGATTTCTTAAAACTCATAGTCGTATATTTTAGGTATTACCCGAAAATTCTTTCTTAAAAATATTTTACAAAGCGTGGTGTAACAAATCGTTTCTTATTATACCAAAAATCGTAGCCAATCATTATCTCATGTGTACCGGTAGTGTATTTGCGTAAAGCCGTAATTTCAGCATCGTAACAATAGCCTACCTGCAATTGTGGTGTGGCTTTAAAGTTTACAAATACATTGGCAGATTGACCTACATAATTTCTTGAAAGTTGTCCGTCACCGGCAGTACGATAACCTACGCCTACCCATACTCTCTCAATAAATAATAAAGCAAGGTTGATGTCAAACTGCGGAATATTATGCGGTAAACCTTTTTGCCATTTCATTAAAATAGAAGGACGGAATTTTACTATAGATGCTTCTTTGCCGAACACATACCCGGCTGTAAATAAATAATGATTATACATACGGGCAATAGAAGTGTTGTAACCGGATACACCCGTTTTATCGCGCAATTTAGATGGCAATAAGTGAGGGACTGATACACCTATAAAATATCTTTTGCCATAAGCATAAATTCCGAAACCAATGTTTGGAACGAATAAATTCGCATTAATTGCAAAAGCATTATCGGGCGTATTAAAATCGGGCAATTGTGCCTTTGCATTATTTTGATAGAAGTAAGCAAACGATGCCTGCACTCCGAAACAAAGACGATTATCCCCCTTTAGTCTCAAACGATATGCAAAAGCAGGTGTTACTGAAAAAGTGTTTGACAAGCCTAAGCGGTCATTTGTAAGCGTTAAACCAATTGCATACTGATCTCTGCGAAATGGTGAGTGTACGCTTGCATTTACCGTTTTCGGTGCTCCTTCGAGACCTGCCCATTGGTGTCGGTAGATAGCCATTACACTAATTACTTCCTGGCTTCCTGCATAAGCAGGGTTTAGAAATAATCCATTGAACATATACATGCTGTAAGCGGCATCTTGCTGTGCTTTCACTCCGGTGAAAACAGATATTGCTATCAGTGCTGTAGTAAGTATCTTCTTCATAATAAAACTTTTAATCGGTTAAATATTTTTTAAAGGTCTTCTCTTCTTCCGCAAGAAGAGAAGACCGTATTTGAATCGTTATCGTTGAATCACAACAAACTTGGCTTCACGTTTTCCGCTGCCATCATTGTATTCATAAATCATGTAGTAAGTTCCATCAGGCAACTCAGTTCCCTGTTTGTTCTTACCGTTCCAATCATTCATATAAGCACCTTCGCTGAACCATACCTCAACACCCCAACGGTCGAAAATTCGAAGCGTTGCTTTCGGGTTTCTTTCATTACAAGGTATTTTGTAAAGATCGTTTACACCATCACCGTTAGGAGAGAATGCATTTGGAATGTAGCAAGGAATGGTATCCACCACTGTAATACAAATATTCGCTGTATCGCAGTAAATATAGCTTCCGGTAGCCGCACACACTAAATAACTGAACTGCTCAGTTCCTACAAAGCCCGTATTCGGAGTATAGGTAACTGTGTTATTGTTATTGATCACTGCCGAGCCATTGACAGGCGTGGTTAACAGCGAAATTGTGGTATCGCTGGCCAATGGAATGATATCATTGTCAAGGATATTCAGCTTAATAGGTGCATTTACAATTGTAGTATCTAAATCACATGGCTCATCAACTGCCTGTATGATACAATCAATAGTTGTTATATGAACTAAAGCAGTATCACAATTTCCTGACAAACCGCATACAATTATGCAGAACTGATCTGTACCTGTAAATCCTTGATTAGGTGTATATGTGAAGCAGGAGTCACTGGTAATGATAACACCGCCTTCAGTTGGTGTGCATATATTGGTAATAACCCACGGATTTGTACTGCTTACATGGCTGTTGGCACATACCCTTATTCCTGTACCTACACATGTAGTGTCGTATATATCAGTTATGTTAATGTTACAAGTAACCACAGTAACGAAAATCATCGCAGTATCACATAAACTCGGTGAACCATTATCGCATACCACATAACCCATCGATATAAGTCCTGTTACATTTCCGGAAGTATAGGTAAGAACATTACCGTTCTGGCTAAGTATTCCAGAGCCACTTGCAGGCTGAATCAAAGATGTTACGTGCAATGTATCTCCATTCGGATCTACATCATTGCTCAGCACTTGTATATTAATGGTATCATTATTACACAACTTCTGCATAGTATCATTTGTAGCAACCGGAGCGTTATTACAAGGAGCTACCGTTATAGTAATCCTGGCAGTATCACATGTTTCAGAAGGATCACAAGCTATCATACAGATTGTTTGAGTTCCGGTAAACCCTGCAGATGGTGTATATGCAACACAACCATTGCCGAGGTTTGTAACGGTGCCGTGAACTGTATCACAAGTCAACGCTGTTAAAACAAGAGTATCTCCATCTACATCTATTGCAACAGGACATACTGTGACTGAACTGTCACGGCAAATAGTAACTGCAGTGTCACTAATTACAGGTTTGTCGTTGATTGGACAAATACTGATAAATACATTGGCTGTATCACAATCGCTTAAACATCTTGTATTGCAACTAACATAAGTCAGTGTATCCGCGCCATTGTAGTTTAAGTCCGGAACATAAGTAACCAAACCTCCATTAATAGTAGTGGTGCCGTGAGGAGACGAGATAACTACCAATGTGCCTGCATCTGCTTCAGGATCTGAATCGTTTTCCAATACGTCTATTACCACTGTATCCTCCTCACAAGTCTGTGCAAAATCATTATTTGCAATAGGTGATTGGTTTACATGTATACAAACGATGGTACTATCATAACATCCATTGTTGCTAATTGCTTTTGCAGATACACAATAATCTATACCTGTAGGAACAATTGTTATCGGATTCAAACTTGAAAGACCTACCGGTGACCAAAGAATGTTTGTAACATCCAAACTATAAGTCGGGCTGAGGGTTACATTCTGGTTCTGACAAGCAGTATCATTAGAAAGAGCTACTGTAATTGTCGGAAGTGTCTTTATTGAAATTACAAATTGAAGTGTATTCGAGCAATTGGTGTTAGGATTTGTGTAAGTATAAGTCAAAGTGTTGTTACCGGCACTTGCCTGTGAAGGTGTGAACACACCTGTTGAAGAAATACCGGATCCGCTGAAGTTACCTCCCGCTGGTGTTCCAACAACTGTAACCGGTGCATCATAAGGACAGTAGCTGGAGTTGAATCCTGATACTGTAAGAACAGGCAGAGGGTTAATCGTGATACAAACGGTTGTATCACCTGTACAGCCTGTTGCAGGATTGGTATAAGTATAGGTTATACACTTAGAGCCGACTCCGGCATTTGCCGGGCAGAACGAGCCATTAGAAACTCCGGCTCCAGTGAATACTCCACCAGCAGGTGAGCCGGTTAGAGGGAAACATGGAGCATCTATACAATATTGACTATTCAAACCGGTAATCGCAACCACAGGCGATGCATTCACATGAATACAGAATGTATCTTTTGCCGAACATTGGTTAGAATTGATTGCAGTTGACACCACACAATAATCTGTTCCTGTAGGACAAACCGAAATTGGATTATTAGATCCGAGGTTAAGTCCACCCAATTCTGCCCATGAAATGTTATTCCCCTGACTTGCTGCTGTCAGGTTTACACATTGACCTGCACAAGCCGAATCAGAACCTGAAATAGTAATAATAGGATTATTGCTTACGTGAATTGTAAACGTAATTGAATTACTGCATCCGTTTTGGTTCTGATCATTATAAGAATAAGTAATTACGTTATCTCCTAAGCTGCCTATTCCGGAATTTGCGCTACCAGGACAGAAAGTATTTCCTGAAATACCGGATCCACTGAAAGTACCTCCACTAGGCGAGCCCGTAAGCGACACGCAAGCGTCAGAATGACAGTAATTGGAAGCATAGCCAGTAACGGTAATTACCGGTAACGGATTAACAGTTACACAAATAACTGTATCATCAAAACATCCTGTTAACGGATCGGTATACAAATAACGAATACACCAGAAGCCAACACCAACAGTAGTTGGCTGGAATACATTTCCGGTAACACCGGGTCCACTGAATGTTCCACCCGAAGGGGTACCGGTCATTACCACATTAGCCGCATTTACGCAATAAACTGAATTTAAACCGCTGACACTTACATAAGGTGGCTGATTAACTATGACCTGAACGGTATCAGAAGACTGGCATCCTTTCTTATCCGTTACAATTACTGTATAGGTAGTAGTTGCTGTTGGACATGCAGTAGGATTAGATACTGTTGGGTTATTTACTCCTCCCAACCAATTATATGTATACGGTTGAATTCCTCCGGATACTGTAGGTAAGCCACCGAGCGTCACA
>CAIYOV010000442.1 GCA_903927935.1 uncultured Bacteroidota bacterium
CGCTTATATCAAGCGGGCTTTCTGTTTTATAAGGGCAATCAACTATCTTCTATTCATCTTCAGAATCAAACCGGTTTACCTCCAGAATTCCATCGAGTGCTGTTAACCGTGCGGTGAGGTCTTCAAGTTCGGCTGTATCGTGAACATAAACCATAATGCGCCCTTCAAATACTCCATCTGTGCTTTCGAAGGAAATAGAACGCATGTTCAGATTCATTTGCCCGGTTATAATATTGGTTATTTTATTTACAAGTCCCACATCATCAATGCCGGTAAGTTTAATGCCGGTGAGGAAGGCAATTTCATGTTGTTTGGTCCACTTTGTTTTAACAATACGGTAAGCATATTTGCTCATTAATTGCACTGCATTCGGGCAGTTGGTGCGGTGAATCTTAATTCCTTCATTGATAGTTAAAAAACCAAAAACATCATCACCGGGTATCGGATTGCAACAAGGAGCAAATTTGTAATCAATCTTATCAGCACTTTCGCCCATTATTAAAAGTTCTGCATTTTTCTGAAGCGTCTGTTTTACAGCATCATCAATATTTGCAATAGGCGCTGTGTTGACCGGTTTAGGTAATTTTATTTTCCCGCCTACCACATCCAGTTTACTCAGTTCACTTAGATCGATTTTTCGGTTGGCAATGCTGAAATATAAATCGAGTGGTGAAATTACTTTGTAGTAAATCAGCAGCAATAAAATATTCGCCTCGCTAATTTCAATTTTCAAACTCTTCAGTTTGCGTTCAAGCGTATCTTTTCCTTCAACAGAAATTTTCTTTTTATCCTCTTTCAGCGATTGCTTGATAACAGACCGCGCTTTAGCTGTTACCACAAAATTCAGCCAGTCTTCATTCGGCACTTGTTTGTTACTGGTGAGAATTTCCACCTGGTCGCCATTTTTCATCACATGGCTTAGTGGAACAAGTTTGGTATTCACTTTAGCACCAATACACTTCTTTCCTACACCGGAGTGAATTTCAAACGCAAAATCAAGCGCAGTAGCTCCTTTGCGCAAACGTTTTAAATCACCCTTGGGTGTAAAAACAAAAATCTCCTCGCTGAATAATTCGTGTTTAAAATCATTCACCACATCCATGGCAGAAGTCTCGGCATTGTTTAATACCCCACGTATTTTTTCCAGCCACTCGTCCATCGCATTATCGGCATTCCCTTCTTTGTATTTCCAGTGAGCCGCAAAACCTTTCTCGGCAATTTCGTGCATCCGTTCAGTGCGTATCTGAATCTCCACCCACTTACCGGTAGAACTCATTACGGTTGTATGTAACGCTTCGTAGCCATTGGTTTTCGGATTGCTTAGCCAATCGCGCAACCGGTCAGGATTTGGGTGATAGATGTCGGTGATGGCTGAATAGACACCCCAGCAATCGCTTTTTTCTTTATCAACCGAAGTAGATTTGAGAATAATCCGAATGGCAAATAAATCGTAAATCTCCTCGAAAGGAACTCCCTTATTCTTGATTTTGTTGTATATGGAGTAAATAGATTTAGGCCGTCCATAAATATCAAAATTGAAACCACGTTTTTCTAATTCGTCTTTCAACGGTTTAATGAAATCATGAATGAATTTGGCGCGCTCTTTCTTCTTCTCTTGTAGTTTAGTAGCTATCTCGCGATACAAATCGGGTTCAGTATACTTAAGTGATAAATCTTCCAACTCTGTTTTCATGGCATACAAACCCATGCGGTGTGCAAGCGGAGCATACAGAAAAGAAGTTTCGCTTGCTATCTTCAATTGCTTTTCGCGTTTAAGCGAATCGAGCGTTCGCATATTGTGCAACCGGTCAGCAAGCTTGATTAAGATAACTCGTATATCATCGTTGAGTGTGAGAAGAAGTTTTCGGAAATTCTCAGCTTGTATAGATGAATTTAAGTCAAAAACACCCGAAATCTTGGTAAGTCCATCTACGATTTTTGAGATTTCTTTATTGAAAATACGTTCTACTTCTTCGAGTGTAAGTTCGGTATCTTCAACAGTATCATGTAACAGTGCACAAATCACAGATGTTGCATCCAACCCCATTTCATCGCTTACAATTTTTGCTACAGCAATCGGATGCAATACATAAGGCTCACCACTTTTTCTGCGCATGTCTTTGTGACTCTCCATGGCCAACTCAAAAGCTTCGCGCACCATTTTTTTCTCCTGGGACGAAACATTTTTCCGTAACGAGCGCAGCAAGCTCCGATACTCTTTCAGTATCATCTTCTTTTCTTCATCAATATCAATCACCGGTGATTCCATTTTTCTAATCTAATAAATTTTTTCCCGAATATGAAGCAAGAGGCAATATTCATCTAAAAAATAATTTTTTCAACACCTTCAATTCCATGCTTATTTTTTATTCCTAAACTTTTACATTGCCATCAGTTATTCCGACACACAACCAATATATGCATGAAATATTCATGCGCCTTTTGAAAAGAAAAAAATATATAATATGAAAAAGCTATTCTACTGCTTTACATTTTTCACAATTTTATTTTGTTCAACCGTAGACGCACAAACTGATGTAATAGCATCAGTTCAGATTTCACCACCCTACTCCCCTTATCTCTCTACTTATGTTGATCAGCCGAATAAAATTCTTCTGATGCTTACCAACACTACCAATGCAGTTTGCAGTTTAAAACTTTGGGTGCAGATAACCGGTGATAACGGAGTGAAAGTAACGACTGCCTCGAGTTTTAATCCTTCGCAGTCCATTGTGCTGAACGCCTTTGAAGCCAAACCCATCAGCTTTAATACCAACGAAACGCGTGATTACTTTGATGCCGGAAATGTTGATTTGGTGGGTATGACAAAATCGCAGTTGATACAAAACCAGGCGCTGCCAGAGGGGAGCTACACTATCTGCGTGCGTGCGCTCAATTACACACTGCCTTATGCCCCGCGCAGCGTAGATGCCTGTGCTACCTTCCCTATTAACTATATTGACCCGCCTATAGCTATTCAACCGACCTGCGGAAACGATGTAATAAGCAATACTCCGCAGTTTATTTTGTTCAGTTGGACTCCACCTGCTACTGCACCAGGCACCATTCAATATGAGTTTACGCTGAAGGAAGTGCCAAATACAATTAACCCGTATGATGTAATTAAGAATAATGCTTTCCCGGTTATTTATAACACTACCCAAACCGGCAACCCTACTTTAGCTTATACGGTTGCCATGCCTCAACTTGAAGCTGGCAAAAAATATGTATGGCGCGTAAAGGCAACTGATCCGTTCAATAGTGTACAGTTTAAAAATGCTGGCTACAGCGATGCCTGCATATTTAATTATAGCAAGACAGAAACCATTTCCCTTTTCAATAACAATGTTTCCGTAACGGATATAACTTCACCTGTTGTACAGAATATTTCCGCACCGGAAGCTCAGTTTTTCGGTAATACCTACATTATGAAAGGTAACCTGAAGTATTACTTCCAGAGTTATAAGTCGGATGAAAAATTTCCTCTCAATAAAGTACCGGTATCGGCCGTTATTCGGTATAAAATAGTCAATGCAGGTTACACTAAATGGCTTACTGCCATTGATTTGCCTCAATACAGTGATGTCGACAAAGTATTATATCAAAGCCAAACTGACGCTAATGGTAACTTTACATTCCCCGTTACCATTGAAAATGATTTAGGATTAGTAGCTAAAAACAAGACTGTATCATCGGGATATAGTATTATGACCGGAATTCCCAGTGAATATACAGGCGAACTCTATCGCGTGTTGCAGGTGCGGGTAAATGATCTGCATTACTGCCATCCCGAAGATGAAATTACTGGGAACGATAAAATAAATCAGAAACTTGAACTGCTCACACGTGTTCGTGATTATAAACTTACATATACTGTTAAAACAGCCATGGCGGATTTTTCAGGTGTGTATGGTCAACTGCTTCTCTCGGGGGGTGATTTTACCTCAACAACCGGAAACGGTGGCAACGGAAACAAACCATCTCTAAATACCGGTGGCATTAATGCCAATATTAACGCTGCCAACAACAATTTCTTTAATCAGGGCAGCAGTAATATAGGCAACTATTTCTACGGGCAAACACAAAACTTTCCGCCTTATTATGGTTTTAATGAAACATCTTATAATCCTGATGCTGAGTATAATGTTTCTATTTACCGTAAGAACCGACCATCGGGTATACCTTACAATGAAGGGCAGACGAGTTCTTCTCAGTTTATGTACTGGGGAATGATTTCTGTAGCTACCGGAACTACGATAAACCAAAAGATAACTTTCAACCGGTTAGTGAAAAATGTTGGCCCTAATGATGAATACTTTATTAAAGTTGAACCTGCAACCAATTCCAATGGCGCTAAACTTGAACAACAGTTTCAGTTTCGCTATCAACCCGATCCTAATGTTAAGCCTCCTTTCAGCGACCTGGATAATGCTTATTTCAATAATGAGTATAAGACACCTACTGTTGATTTTTCACAAACCAATAATGAAACTGTTCTTTCTACCTCTGCGTTATGGGGAAAAATGACGTACAGTTATCCCGGTTCCGGAGGAGTAAGCAACCTGATTTTTTCTGACCAGACAATTAAATTGGTTGTTCAATACGCTGTAAATACATCAAACGGCATGGTAAATATTTACGGCTCCGATCAGGATGTTCCTGGTAACCAACAAACTTTAGCCACCACAAAAACAGATGCCGAAGGAAAGTTTGTATTCAATATTTACGATGAAAAAGATTTTGGCCTTGTGAAATCAAATGCTGATTTCTACATAGGGGGCGGAGAATTTCCTGACCATTATCAAGGTAACTTATTCCGGTATATACGGTTAGTAGTTGAAAGCCCCCACTTCAACAGCCCTGATGATAACTTCACCATCGTTCCCGGTTTTAGCAAAGACCTTGGTCTATTAAACGCAGTAGCGAAGACGTATGCGTGCACTCTTAATCTTGTTTCCAGCCCTTTTGTTTCCAATCAACTGGTTCCTCCCGGTAAACCGGTTAGCGAAATGGATGTTTATTTAATACGCATGAACAGACCGTTGGATGTTTATAATACTGAGGCTGGAAATAAACAACTCAATTTGACATACGGAGGATATGAAGTGCTTGACAAAAAAACCAGCGATGCTAACGGTAATTTGCGCTTCGATAATCTCTTTAAAAATGTAGGTGATGAAGATGACTATTGGATTGCTATTGAGCCCAATGCGCAAAGCAGTAAGAACTACAGTTCAGGATGGAAGGTGATACATGTGCGATACAATGGTGCTGACCAGTCTTTCTATAAATTCTCCGGTTCAAATACTGACTATGCAAGCTATAATAATCAATACAAGTATCCGATAGTTACAAGAACCATTAGTTTACACCCCGAAAAACCTGAAATAACAGGCAGGGTGGTTCGTTCAGATAATACCATTAATGGAATTTACCATGCTAAGGTGGAACTGATGGGACTTGCGATTTTTCTTCCTGTAAAAGAGTCAGAAGAATACACAGACGGAGCAGGGAAGTTTTCATTCACTGGTCTCTCTACTCAGTATGATAACAACGGTCAGTTGAATGGATATTTAAGACTCCTCGATATTTCCGCACAGGGTTTTAAGCAGAAGACAGTAAACAATCTACCCTTCTTAAAAGATGGTATGCGCGTTAATCTCGGAGATATTACCCTTAAACCAGCTTCCATAGTAAAGGGGCAAGTGATAGAAGATATTTACGAAAATCCTGTTGAGGCAAAAGTTACTATCGGTTCCGGTGCTACAGTCGAAACCTCACCGGTGTCCTTTTATTTCGATTTACAAAAAGGAGGAATAAAATACTACGGAGGGAAATTTGAAACTCCTTCTGCCATGCTCCCCCTACAAATGATGCATGTAGACCCTAAGAACGAAAAGTATTACGATGAATGGCAATGGGTAGTAGTAGATAAGCCGGAAGTTGATCTGGGTAAAGTAACGGTATATAAAAAGATGCACCGTATTCGTGTAAAAATAACTGCTGCTAAGGAAGAACAGAATAATGTAAAAGTAAAAACACCGGGTGGCGGAACTCAGATTTTTAACCCGAACAATTTCATTCCAACATCACTGAAAAATTTCCGTGTAGTTGTGAAAAACAATACAGATACTGTTCTTACTGACGAAGCTGGTATTGCTGAATTTAAGTTCGAAAGTTCATCCAATCAATTCCAGATTAAAGTTTACGGTCCTGCTGACCAGGACTGGGAACCTAAAACTGTGGCAATTACCAATGGCGAAAGCAAAGACTTTAAGGATGTGCCGATTGAAATGAAACCTGCCACCAAAATATTCGGGCAGGTTACAGTAGGAAGTTCACCGGTTGCTAACGCAAGAGTTTTTTTAGATGAAAGTTTAGAGGACCCTATTGAAACAAAAACCAATACCGGTGGATTTTATGTGCTACGTAATGTTCCTAAGAAATCAGTAGCAACGTTTAAAGCAGTAAAATCCAGTTCCAATCTGGTGGGCGATGAAAAAACAATCGCAACCTTCAACATAAACGATTCAGTTAATTTCAATCTGAAAGTTTACGACAAGATTGACATTACCAAAATGCTCAACTTGCCTATTGAAGTTGAATCGCTAAAAGAAGATATAAGTGGAGTAAAAATAAGCGGAGCATTTACTGAACTCCCCAGTAACGACCACTTTAAGCTCGATAACGCTCTACGTTTAAAATTCTCTGATATATCAATAAAAGAAGGAACCAAGAAAAATACAAAAGGTGTTGGTTTTGCTTCTCCTGTAGATGATCATGTGGATATAGACGAAAAGAACAGTATTGACTTAACCGTAAACAACACGTTCCATGGTGTGCAGGGTGAAGCTACCGATTGGCTGCGCGTAAATAAACTACCTGATGATGAAGGAGGATTAGTAGGCAAAGTGTTTATTAAAGATTTGGCAACATCCTCCATTAAGTTCAATACCGACCCTGTGTTGGGCATGAGTTTGGGTGGAACAACCAAGTTGAAAATTATCAGTTCTGCATCCGTACCTAAAAATTCGTTATGGCTGCCGGATAATTATCTGCTGGTAAATAAAACCGGTGGTAATGTCACCTTCAAAGCATACGATTTAA
>CAIYOV010000443.1 GCA_903927935.1 uncultured Bacteroidota bacterium
CGTACGCATAACCTATGCTAATGGTTTGGCAGTAAAGGGCGTTCTTTATAACACAAACGGCGTCAAGTTTAATGGTGAAGGGGTGAATGATGTAAGGATGAACGTTATAGGCAAGAACGGCAAACTTACCAAAATTACCCTAAGCGTGCACACGACATATGCTAATGGTGTGGCAGTAAAGGACATTTACTATAACTCAAAAGGTGCTTTGTATAATGGCGGCTTAATACAAAGGACTTCTGGTTTGCCGGTTGGTGTATATTCAGAAATAAAAGACGGGAAAGTTGTATCCCAGACGAACGTTATTATAGATAAAGGGAAGGTTATTTTTGCCGCACAAGAAAATCTTGGAAAATCATTAACGAGCGTTTTGAATGGCCGTAAATGGACATTTGCTATTAAGCAAGATTCCCAGACGAATGAATTTTTCATTAGCGCAGAAGTGATTAGTACCAGGAATAATCCCTTTAAAGCCAATATCCGCGGCATAGGTATGACTCTCTCTGCGACCTCGTTGTCTTTACGATTACTGGCGGATGGAAGCTGGTCGTTGATGAACAGTTTTAGCGCTAAAACAAATAAAGCGCTTACTGTTGTAGACAGTAACGGGATTTCTCATTCACTTAAAGGCGGTACGTATACTGTGAATCTTGGCACTGTGATTCAGCTTGGCGTGAATGGCAAATTATGCAATAGAAGAGTTTCCGGTTCCGGGGTCTCTGCTGTGCGTTTTGGTGTGACAGGATTCTTTACATTATATTAAATTTGAAAAGAAGCCGTGAAAGGGAAGAAAATTTTTGTATTAGCTCCTTCAGGTTAAGGGTTGCAACGTAAAGCCCGACTCGATTTGCGTTGCTGATTGCATGATGGTCGGGTAACCCCACGAAAATCATACTCAAATTTTAAAACATTGATTTTGAAAATTGACTTTACTGTCTATTTTCGCACCGCATTTTAAAAAACATACAATCAAGATAGATGGCAAACGTTGGTAAAATCAAGCAAATTATCGGTCCGGTAGTGGATATTAGTTTTGAAGCAGCAGGTTCTAAACTTCCGAACATTCTAAGCGCGTTGCAGGTAACCCGCGATAACGGGCAGAAGGTGATATTGGAAGTGCAGCAGCACTTAGGCGAAGACGGTGTGCGCACCGTGGCGATGGATTCGACAGACGGTTTGAGAAGAGGAATGGACGCCATTGATTTGGGCGCGCCTATCACCATGCCGGTGGGGGAGAGTATTAAAGGAAGATTGTTTAACGTAATTGGCGAAGCCATTGACGGTATTAATGTGCCGGTGAGCAAAGAAGGCGGTTACCCTATTCACCGTATGCCTCCTGCCTATGAAGATTTGGCTACTGAGTCGGAAGTTCTTTATACCGGTATTAAAGTAATTGACTTGCTGGAGCCATACTCCAAAGGAGGAAAAATTGGTTTGTTCGGTGGAGCTGGTGTAGGCAAAACGGTATTGATTATGGAATTGATTAACAACATTGCCAAGGCTTATGCAGGTCTTTCGGTGTTTGCCGGTGTGGGTGAAAGAACGCGTGAGGGAAATGACCTGTTGCGCGAGATGATTGAGAGCAACGTTGTGAAATACGGTGATGAATTTAAACACAGCATGGAGAAAGGCGGATGGGATTTGAGCAAAGTAGACCCGGCTGAGTTAGCAAAATCACAAGCAACCCTGGTGTTCGGACAAATGAACGAACCACCTGGTGCACGTGCACGTGTGGCGCTTTCAGGTTTGACTATTGCTGAGTATTTCCGCGATGGAGATAAGAACGATGCAAAAGGCGGAAGGGATATTCTCTTCTTTATCGATAACATTTTCCGTTTTACACAGGCGGGTTCAGAGGTATCAGCGTTGTTAGGCCGTATGCCTTCAGCGGTGGGTTACCAGCCAACATTGGCAACTGAAATGGGATTGATGCAGGAGCGTATTACATCCACTAAGCGCGGTTCTATTACATCTGTTCAGGCGGTTTACGTACCGGCAGATGACTTGACTGACCCTGCTCCGGCTACTACCTTCGCGCACTTGGATGCAACAACGGTATTGAGCCGTAAGATTGCCGAGTTAGGAATTTACCCTGCGGTTGACCCGTTGGATTCAACTTCAAGAATTTTGAACGCACAGGTGTTGGGCGATGTGCATTACGATTGCGCTATGCGCGTAAAAGAAACACTTCAGCGTTACAAAGAGTTGCAGGATATTATTGCCATTCTTGGTATGGATGAATTGAGTGAAGACGATAAACTGGTGGTTCACCGCGCAAGACGTGTTCAGCGTTTCTTGTCGCAGCCATTCCACGTTGCCGAGCAGTTCACCGGTTTAAAAGGTGTGTTGGTTCCTATCGAAGAAACTATCAAAGGCTTCAACATGATTATGAACGGTGAGGTAGATAAATATCCTGAAGCGGCTTTCAACTTAGTTGGTTCGATTGAAGAAGCAATTGCGAAGGGAGAAAAACTGATTGCGGAAGCAGGAAAATAAAC
>CAIYOV010000444.1 GCA_903927935.1 uncultured Bacteroidota bacterium
TACATTTAAACTAAGAATATTATATACCTCGAATGAGATAACCGAATCTAATACCAATGTTTTAAATACCCACCAAACTATCCATGTGCTTACAAAAACAAAAGCAACATTTTGCAGGTTTACGTAAGCCGACAGTTTTGAATTTGATACGTATCTGGTATTGTAACGGTTATAAAAAAGAACTATCCAGATAATCAGAAATGAATTGATGATAAGGTCGCCTAACGATTTAGTAATTACAGAAGAGGCATAATACTTAGGGTCAAATAAATCAAGTTTATAAAATTCGGCAGGTTGATCGAACCAAAGCATAAGCGCGCGCAGAAATATAAGTGCAAGAACCAGAAATGAAAAGCCAAACAAGAAATTCTGTTTCTGAACAATCTGAACAGCAAACCGGTGGATGTAATAGAAAAGAATAAACAACAGCACGAGTTGCGCCAACAGCAAAATAATATTCACATCGCTCTCTTTGCTGTCACCGGTTACATATAAACTGAAAATGTTTTCGCCTTTCAGGTTCTTTACCGGTACGGAGCCCTGAATCTTCTGGTCGCTCAAAGCAATGTTATGCGGCACATCTAACCCAAGCGCAAATTCATTTTGCAAAAACTTATTTTCAAAAGGGTAATCGTACTTCACCGGCACCAAACCAAGAATGGTTTCATGCGTGAGTGAATCGCTGTGCTTGGCTACCTGATACCAACCGTTTTTAAATTTGAGTAAAGAAGTAGTTTCATCTATTGCTCCGGGGGTAGAGAACGGAAGAACCACATTACTGGTCCAGTGCAGCAGCGAATCATTGCGATAATAGAAAAGCAGAATGTTCTTCTTTTCTAATTTTTCGATAACAGCGGCATCTTCATCGCCTTTGGCAAAAGCTTCGGTCAGCGCTTTATCCTTTGCGGCTTTTTCGAAATCGGTTTCCGCATCATTCAGTTTGTTCTGAATTTTGCTCGCAATGGAATTGAGGTTATCGGTACTCGGTTTAAATAAAGCAACAGCCAGCGCCACTACCAAAAGCGCGGGCAGTAAATACTTTTTTATGTTTTCGTTTAGCGTCAATTTAAAGCAAAATAATGGGTTTGATGATTTTTAACACAGCTAAAGCCCTGCCAACTTTGCTTCATTCCAGATTCCGTCCATTTCTTCCAGCGTCATATCGTTGAGTGACTTGTTCATCTTCTCTGCTTTCTCCTCAATAAATTTAAACCTGCGGATGAATTTAATATTTGTTCTTTCCAATGCTGTTTCGGGGTCTACTTTAAGAAAGCGTGCGTAATTTACTAAGGCAAAAAGCAAATCGCCAAATTCTTCTTCTACGGCAGTATCCGATTTCGGGTTCTTGATTTCCGCTTTCAACTCTCCCATCTCCTCTTCTACTTTCTTCCAAACATCTTCAATCTTATCCCACTCAAATTTTACCTGTGCAGCTTTATCCTGAATGCGGTAAGCTTTAATCAACGAAGGAAGTGAATCGGGCACACCACCTAAAACAGATTTTTTGCCTTCGCGCATTTTCAGTTGCTCCCAGTTTTTCTTTACATCTTCTTCGTTATTCGCCTTTACATCGCTGTAAATATGCGGGTGGCGGTAAATCAGTTTCTCGCACAAATCATTTGTGAGGCTTGCCATATCAAACGCGCCTTTCTCTTCTCCTATTTTGGCGTAAAAAACAATATGAAGTAACAGGTCGCCTAGTTCTTCTTTCACGTTTTTCATATCGTCTTTCAAAATGGCATCGCCCAGCTCGTACGTCTCCTCGATGGTAAGCGGACGAAGTGTTTCCATGGTTTGTTTCTTATCCCACGGACATTGCTCGCGCAGTTCATCCATAATTTTTAGTATGCGCTCAAAGGCAAGTAATTTTTGTTCTTTGTTTATCATTGCCCAAACATAAGCACCGTAGATATATATTCACACAAAATTTCTAACATGAAATGCCCATGATTAAAAAACTTTCAAAATAGTAACATGGGCATTCCATCTGACCATTAAAA
>CAIYOV010000445.1 GCA_903927935.1 uncultured Bacteroidota bacterium
GGTATTAAGCGCGTGGTGTGTGAAAGAAAATACCATGCGGGAACTGAAAGCGAGGATATGTTTAAAACAGCCGGTGTTACACTGGAGTTTTTTCATGAGGAAGTGCAGACGTACGAAAAAAAATAAACCCCTAAATCCCCTAAAGGGGACTTAAATACAAACAGCCGATGAGTTTTCTTCGGCTGTTTGTATTTTGTATTCGCTGTTAAAGTCCCCTTTAGGGGATTTAGGGGTTAAATCTTAACTATATCAATCACCGTTTTAGCCGTGTCCAGCGGAGTACTGTCATAGGCTTTAATGTGATTTTCTTCGCTGGTTAGTCTGCGCTTTTTAATTCCGGGTTGTGTAATTTTAAAAGTGCCATCCATAAAGCTATCTACCTGAACATATAATTCGTTATAGGCGGTTACTTCCCAGTTACCGGCTACTATTTTGTTGAAGTTGTCGTAGGTAATGTAATAAGCTATAACAGTGTTGTCTTTTTCAAAATCTAATTTATAGGCACAGCAATCGTTGCCTTCGGTATAATGCGGAAGGGTATTCAGATAGTTAGTGGTCGAAGTATCTATAAGCACACTATTTACCTGCCACAGACCGTTGATGAGTTGGTCCTGCGTAATTTTTTTGCACGAATTAAATCCGGAAACAAGAAAGATAAGAATCGAAAACAGCAAAATAGAACGGAGAATTTTCATTGGTGATATTTGTGCGAAGATAAAAATGATTGTAATAAACTTTTCCGATGACCATAAGTGTTTACAAAATTTGTAGGTTTAAAAAATGAATCGCTTTGTTTTTGCTTTCATGCTGGTGCTCACTTTGCCTTTGGTGGCAAGTGCACGTCATCCCTCTTCCCGAAGGCATTCTCCTAAAATTAGGAGGGTAAAACACAGCGTATTGTTTTTGAATGAACACAATACTCTGCAGGTAGAAAGCTATATCAACTTCGAAAACAATAATGGGGTGGTTACTGCTTCTTATCCTTCGCTTTTGCTGCGTTACGGAATCCTGAACCGGTTGGAATTGCGGTTGGCTTTTGATTTAGCCACCATCAAAGATTTTAATCTGCATTCCACACGCACCGGTTTTACTCCACTGCAACCGGGGTTTAAAGTAAGGTTCAACGAGCCGAGGAAGTTTCTTCCCGCTTTCGGCTTTACCGGTTCCGTAATTATTCCCATGGCGGCTTCTCCGGTAATGAAGCAAACATATTTTGCCCCTTCGCTTATTTTTTCGGCCGAGCAGGATATTACCAAAGAACTGAGTTTTGAATATACCGCAGGTATGCAGTGGGATGCCGATAACTTTCAGCGCATTTACACCGGCTCTGTAAACTTCGAATACGATATGGCTGCGCATTCTACTTTTTATGGAGATTTTTATCTGTTCAAGCCCGAAAAGGATGCCATCGATTTACGTGCAGATGTTGGCTTTAATCAAACCATTACTTCCAATCTGCAGTTCGATATTTCTTTGGGCAGCGGACTAACCACTACTACACCGGAGTTCTTTCTCAGCGCGGGTCTTCAATTCAGTGTAGCCGGGCATAAAACGAAAACAACGGTTCCTTCCTTACACAACACAGCACCGGTAACAAAACCAAAACCAAATTTCTAATTAGCCGATGCGCCCTGAGGTTGCGGTTGTGCTACAGCCATATATTCCTGCGTAAGGCTATTGGCAATTTCTTTTACCGGACGAATGGAATGCACATACTCAATACTCGGGCCGGCACACCACATGGTTTGATACGTTGCCCCGAAAGCCGCTTTCTCCAATGCCTTCATACCCTTGTAATAAGTAATCATCTTAGTCCACTTCTTAATCTTTTTGTTGCTGTTCAAAAATTTCTCTAACCAGTTCTGCTTGGTTCCAATCTTCTTTACATAATCGGTATTGATAATCGTGCAGGGGGTGCCCGATAATTTAGTGGTCATTACAATATCTTTAGCTCCGTGGCTTACACAGGCCATTTTATAATCTTCGGTAACCGGTGCTTCGTTGCTGGCAATAAACGGACTGCCAACCGAAACCCCGCAGGCACCGTAGTCCAGCATCTTTTTCATTTGCGCACCGTTGCCTACTCCACCGGCCGAGATAACCGGCACTTTACAGTTCTTTACCAGAATCGTGATTAGTTCCTGCGGAGAAAGTCTTCCCGCATGTCCACCGGCTTCGTTGTTTACGGCAATAATGGCATCCACACCCATGGCCTCTACCTTTTGGGCGTATGCCAAATCAATTACATCGGCAAAAACTTTCATACCGGTTGCTTTGCAGGCATCAATCACCATTTGTGGCGAACCCAGCGAGGTAATAATAAAAGGCACGCGGTATTCTACACAGGTGTTCAACTGCTCGTGTAAACGCATGTTCGACTTGTTCGTAATCAGGTTAATGCCATACGCTTTATCGGTGCCGGCTTTTATTTCATCTAAAGCTTTGCGGAAATCGGCATCGGTGCGGTAGTTAAGCGCGGGGATGGCACCGGTTATACCGGCATTGCAGGCTTCTATCACCATTTTGGCATTGCTCACCAAAAACATAGGAGCCATTATCACCGGGTAATCAATTCCCAGCATTCGCGTAAGCGCAGTATCTACTTTAGGCATCGTTTAAAATTTGTGCGCAAGAAAAGAAAAAAATAATTGTTTGGGAGTATGGGGTTCCCCGCTCAGAGCAGCGGGGCGCGCTTTCCGCTATAATTTTTTTTGCTGCCCCCTTTGTGTTGACCTGTTGCGTTTGCGAAGGGGGTGGCCGTTTCGGCCGGGGGTTGACTCAAGCAAAAAAAGATTTCCGCTGCAATCGCTAACCTGGGCAAACCCGCTATCACAAATCCATTGTTACAGGCTGCCTTGCTGTTTTCGTGTTCTGTCAATGCTTAACTATTTTAAATGTCTTTGATGATTTATTTTGTGAAACAGTAAGCATATATACACCGCTTGCCAAATTGCTTATGTCGATTTCTTTGTTCGTAATACCGGATGTTATTTTCATTGTTTCGGTTTGCACCAGCGAACCACTTAGAGTATAAATGTCAACTCTGGTATTAGTCAGTTGGGCACCATCAATGGTAACTGTTGCCTGACCGGAAGTTGGATTGGGATATACGTTCAGGGTTATTCTGTTTCCAAGTTCAAGAATGCCTGTAGCACAATTCAACGAATTGTCATGGATGAAAGATGAAGTATATTGTCTTGTATGGCCACCGGTAACGGATGTGGCGGAATCTCCAGTGTATCGGTGCATATCAACAACGGTGCTATCCCACAATTTAAACTGGTCGGTTCCGCAACCGTAAAATCTGAATTCCATGGTGCTGTCGGCATAAGCAAAGTCATGTATGCCCGGCACATTTTTCACCAGCGTTTCAATGTGAGGTTGATTATAAAGCGGAATAATTGTTCCTTCTTTCACATAAATAGGAAGATGGTCAAGAGGAGCATCTACAGTCAAGGTGGTTGGGCCTGTTGCAGCTAATGTTCCGCTGCTGAAGTCATACCAGTTGCCTTCAGGAAAATATACACTGCGGGTTATTGCACCTGATTCCAAAACCGGAGCAACCATTACGCGGTCGCCTAAAAGAAATTGGTCTTTTATTGCAATTGTGTTTACATCATTTGGATAATGAAAGTAAAGCGAACGTGCCACCGGAATTCCTTTTTCTTTTCCTTCTTTTACCAAGGTATAGAAGTAAGGAAAAAACTGTACATGCAGATTTGCAAATTTCTTATACATAGCCAAGGTTTGTGGCGATTGGTCAAAAACTACGTGCGTATTAAAGTATAATTCATCTCCCTCGTGCGTGTACATAACAGGAAATAATGCACATATTTGAAGCCATCTGATCCAAAGTTCTTCAGAGTTGGCGGGAAGTACAACATTGTTGTAATGGTCTGTATAAGCATAACCACCAACGTGTGCCACTACCAAAGGATGGCCTGAAATTCCGGCAGTTAAGATGGAAGGAATAATACTTTTAATACCATCATTTTCA
>CAIYOV010000446.1 GCA_903927935.1 uncultured Bacteroidota bacterium
GGAATATTTGTATTTTTCATTGGTAAATATAGTTTTTTTGAACATTACTGAATTCATTAAAATTCAAGAGTTCGACTACCCTACGCGGTACGAAAACAAAAAAGCAACTCATTCGGGTTGCTTTTTTGTTTTTCATTACCTTTCGCTCATGAACTACACATTGATAACAGGTGCCAGCAAAGGAATAGGAAAAGCTTTCGCTTACGAGTGTGCCGAACGCGGTATGAATTTAATTTTGACTGCACGCTCGCAACACCTGCTTGAAGAACTCGCGAAGGAACTTTCGAAAAAAAATATCAGCGTTCAAACCCATACAGCCGATTTGCTGGACCATAACGTGCACAAAAAGATTTTTGAGTGGGTAAAAGCAAACGGATGGAACGTAAACATGCTCATCAACAACGCAGGCATGGGTTACTTCGGACAATTTGATAAAAAGCCATTGGACAAACATTTAGAAGTAATGCACCTGAACATGGATTCAATGATTCGCATGGCTCATGAATTTTTAAATACTTCCGATACCTCACAACGTAGGTACCTGCTTAACACTGTGAGTATGGGTGCTTTTCAGCCAACACCATATATGGCTATTTACTGCGCCAGTAAGTCGTTTATGCTTTCCTTTTCCGAAGCTATTCGTTTTGAGTTGCGGAAACAGAATGTGTATGTAACCGCCTTATGCCCTGGTGGAACCGAAACAGAATTTTTTGCACCCGCAGGTATGAATGAGGTGGCAAAAAAAAATGCCCGCTTTATGATGAGCACTGAGTTTGTGGCCCGGGGCGGTTTAAATGCACTGATGAAAAATAAAGCGGTGGTGGTCCCCGGTTTTATCAATAAGGTAGGCGAAATAGCAGCTAAAATTTTCCCCAATAGTCTGGTAGTGCCGAGTGCTGCAAGATTTTTTGATGTGTAGTTATTACGACTAAAATCATATTTGGCTTGCCTGTTGAGTTCCTATATTTACGCGCTCGCCTATAAGCGAACAAACGTTATGAACTCAATCAACTGCGCAAACGACTGGTGGAAATGGGGCGAGCCTCAAAAACGCAAATCACTCACCGATTATCCCAAACTTAAGAACCTTGCAGAAACCCGATGGAACCGAAAGTTTGATGAGCGGTTTCCCGCACCATCAAGTTTTCCCGTAATTACAGATGATGCACGCGCAGAAAAGGTTGAACAACTTTTCCAATCGAAGCTGCCGCAAATAAAATTCTCTTCAGACCCTGCCTTGCGTTTGAAGAAATCTACCGGCAAAAGTTACCCTGATTTGCTGCACGCATTAACCGGTGCTCCTTTTACCATTTCGGATGGAGTGGTGTATCCTAAAAATCATGAAGAGATTGTTGCTGTTCTTCAACTTGCCGCTGAAAATAAAATACTGATTGTTCCTTTTGGAGGCGGCTCCAACGTGGTAAGGGCATTTGATCTTCCTTCGCAAAATAATCAGCCGCGCATTGTGCTTGATTTAGCCGACATGAGTCAGTTGATTGCTATGGATGCACACAACCATACAGCTACTTTTCAATGTGGTGTGTTTGGTCCTGCGCTGGAAAAAATACTTAACGAAAAGGGTTTCACACTTGGTCATTTCCCTCAATCTTTTGAGTATTCAACTTTGGGTGGATGGATAGTTACCCGCTCTGCCGGTCAGGAATCATCGGCTTACGGGCGCATTGAGGATATGGTTATTTCGCTTAAAGCAGCCACACCATCGGGCACTGTATCAACCAGTGTATATGAGGGCGATGCACAGGGCATTAATATCAAATCGCTTTTCTACGGCAGTGAAGGTATGTTGGGTGTGGTTACTGAAGCAACCGTTCGCATTCACCCATTGCCTGAAAATAAAAAGTGGTTAGTCGCAGTTTTCCCTTCGTTCAATGCGGGGGTCGAAGTGCTGCGCGAATTGGTACAGCAGGAAATTTTCCCTTCGGTAGTTCGCTTTTCCGATGAGCATGAAACTTTCTTTCTCTCCCTGCTTTCGCATGAAACACCGGGTATGCTTGGTAAAATAAAATCTTCGGTGGCTAAGTGGGTTTTAAAAATGAAGAAGATGGAACAACCTGCCCTAATGATGATTCGCTTTGATGGGGATGATGATGAAGGCACAGTTAAAAAGGCGATTGCAGGCCGGTTAATGCGAAAACACAAAGGCTTTGATGTAGGCGAGAGCATAGGAAAGAAATGGGAAACCTCCCGGTTTGGTCTGCCGTATCTTCGCGATGATTTAATGGAGCGTGAAATCTTTGTAGATACCATGGAAACGGTAGTGCCCTGGAATAAGTTAAATGAACTGCGCACAACCCTTCTTGCAAAGTTACAGGCTTCCGATGCATTCCACCGCGAAACAGGAATTCTGCTGGCGCATGTATCGCACGTTTATACTTCCTGTGCCAGTATTTACTTTACAGTGATTACTGCACGTAATAAAGAGAACGGATATGAGCAGTGGAAAGAAATTAAAACACTGGTAACCGATGTAATTACACAGCAAGGCGGTGCGGTTTCACATCACCACAGTGTGGGCACCGACCACCAGAAATGGTACCTGCAGAAAACCGATGCGCTTACAAAAGCAATATTAAAAAGTGTAAAACAAACCGTTGATCCGAACAATATTCTTAACCCCGGAAAACTATTCGATGAACAGAACTGAACAAACCGGACGGGCAAAGAAAGAAACGTTTGACCTTTGTATTATTGGCGGAGGCATCACCGGTGCCGGTATGCTGGCCAATGCCGTTGAACGCGGATGGAAAACTATTCTGATTGATAAGAACGATTTTTCATCAGGCACCAGCAGCCGTTCATCCAAGATGATACATGGCGGTTTGCGTTATATGCGCAATCTGCAATTCGGTATGGTACATGAAGCTTTGAAAGAACGCGGACACATTATAAAACAGTTTCCGCATCTGGTTAAGCCGATGCCGTTTTTACTTCCATCCTACAGTTCGGCTATTGATTTATGGGTAAAAGATGTAGTGCTTTCGGTATACGACAGGCTGGCAGGTAAATCAATTATACCTCCGCATGTTCGCCTGAATGCAGCTGAGGCAAAGCAAAAACTTCCGGGCATAAACAGCAAGAAACTGAAAGGCGGAATTCTGTATTACGATGCCTGGACCAACGATTCGCGCCTGACCGTAGATGTAATTGCCGATGGAGTGAACAAGGGTGCTGTTGCTTTGAACTATATGGAAGTAAAAAGCTTTGAGCTTGCAAACGATACCGTAAAATCAGTGATTTGTTCAGATAAAGTTACCGGTCAGAAAATCTCCATTCGTGCCAATGTATTTGTGAACGCCACCGGTGTGTGGACTGATGAGGTAATACATCGACTCACCGGTAAGGCTTCTGCCACCATGCTGCCAAGCAAAGGAATACACGTGGTGATTCCTTCTGACAGAATGCCCAAAGAATGTGTGGCCATAGTAGAATCGGCAACCGGGGATAAACGTTTTCTGTATACCCTGCCGTGGGAACACGGTTTGACTATTCTGGGAGCAACCGATACGGACTTTAAAGGGAATGCCGACAAAGTGGAAACGACTGCTGAAGATGTGCAGTATGTGCTTGATGCTTTCAATGAAAGTTTCCCGAAAGTTCACCTTACTGTTAAAGATGCGGTTTCAGTATTTGCGGGATTGCGCCCCATGCTTAAAAACGAAAACGACAAAGGTGCTTACAGCCGTTCGCGCGAATACCACATTTGGTGGAACAACCAAAACCTGGTGACCATTGCCGGTGGCAAGCTTACTTCGTTTCTTTCGATGGGTAAGCGATGTATGAATGTGGTGGAAGAAAGATTTAAAAAGAAAACGACCACCCCATCTTCAACACCCGTTGATTCGTTGGGTAAGTGGAGCGATAACTATGGTCATTTCGGAAAGTATATTGAGGATATTGTTCATGAGAACCCTGCCAGTTTATCGAGGCTCGATACCAAGTATAAGTATATAAAAGCCGAGATAATTTTCTTCTGCCGCTATCAGTTTGCCGAAAAACTCAGCGATATGCTTACACGCAGAACCTCTATTACTTATGCCATGAAAGCATATGATGAGGAACTGATAAATGAAGTAGCCGCAATAATGGCCAGCGAACTGAAGAAAGATGAAGTTTGGATAGAAGAACAGAAAAAGAAATACCGCGAACACTGGCTGGAATATCATCCGGCATTTTTATCGAAAAGCTAAAAACTATTGATATGAAAAAAATCGCTTTCATCCTCCACGGAAAAATCAAGAGCCGGCAAAAACTGATGAATGAAGTTTATTCGGTTTTCAACGGCAGTTACGAAGTTTCTTTTTTAACCACCGAACATGCAGGGCACTCCATAGAGCTTTCGGCCAAAGCCGCTGAAGAAGGTTTCGACTACATTATTTGCGTGGGGGGCGATGGCAGCCTTAACGAAGTAGCCAATGGAATTATGCAGGCTAAAAACCGCAATGCATCTCTTGATGTAAAAATGGGCGTTTTGCCTCACGGCACCGGTAACGACTTTGTGAAAACCGTAAAGAGCCCTCACGATTGCGCGGGCTTGAAGAAACTGGTAGATGAAGATTCGTGCAAAGAAATAGACCTTGGTTTTGTTGATTTTATTAACCCGCAGGGATTAGAAAGCAACCGTTACTTCATCAACATTACCGATATAGGCATGGGCGGTGTGGTGGCAGAAAAACTCAGTAGGTTCTCTAAAGCATTGGGACCTGCTGTAACCTACCAGATGGCCATTATCAGTACCCTGGTTTCGTACCGCAACCAACCGGTAGAGGCAGTGGCCGATGAATTTACGTTTGAAGGCAAGGTAATGAATCTGATTATTGCCAACGGCAAATACTTTGGCAGCGGAATGGGTGTGGCTCCTGATGCAGAAGTGGACGATGCTAAGTTCTCGGTGGTGATAGTGGCAGAGATTTCGTTGCTCGATTACGTGAAGAACTTAGGCGAAATAAAAAAGTGTAAGCAGATAGAACACCCGCAGGTAATGTATAAGCACGCTAAAGAAATCTCTGTTTTCTCCTTAGCAGCTCCGCAGCCTATTGATATGGATGGTGAATTTATTGGCTACTCGCCTATGAAAGTGAAGGTGGTGCCTAAAGCATTGAAGTTTCTGTGCCCCCTGTAAAAAACAGAACTCCCCCCGATACAATCGAGGGGAGGTTCTATTTACTACCTAACCCAATTTTTACTTAATATAAACTTTGTTTTCCTTTTTGTCAAGGTAATAGTTGCCACCCTTCGGTCCTGAGTAGATGGTTTCTCCGTTCGGGCCTTTCTTATCGTGATTTACCGGGTCGCCTGTTTTGGTTCTGCCGTCACGTGGTTTCTTTTCAGAGTCTTCTTTTTTCAGTTCCTTTCTTTCTTCTTTTTTACTTTCTGCCTTTTCCGATTCTTTGCTTTCTTTTTTGGCGGCAACACTTGTTTTGGTTGCGGTTTTGGCAGCTGTTTTTTCTGTTTTAGTTTCTGCTTTACCTTCTGCTTTTGCTGCTTTGGTTTCGGCCTGTACAGCTGTCTTAGTTGTTTTGGTTTCAGCTTTAGCTGCGGTTTTGGTTGTCTGTGCGTTTACGTTCATAGCAACAACAGCAGCTACAAACAGGAGGGCGAGATTTTTAATCGTTTTCATTTTTTGTTTTGTTTAGTTATGAATAATGCGATTGGTTTTTCAAATCTAAAGCCAGTTTCCAATTTCAAATATTCTTTAACTTTCATTAACCGAGGGTTAACAAGGCCACTAGTACATTACTTCACAAACTTCTTTGCTCGGCCGGTTCGCTGGGGTTGCTGTCGCCTAAACTGTTGCTGCCGTATACCCTGAAATAATACAAAACACCGGGAGTAAGCCCGGTAACTATAAATGATGACTTGCCTGTTTTATCCAGCGGCTTCCAGTTACCGGTGGCAGGGTTGTCGGTTATTTCTATAAAGTTCATACGCGAATACGCTATTTTCTTCCAGCGCAGTATTACTCTGCCCGGGCCTACCGGTTCAGCCGTTAAATGCATTACTTCACCCACCGGTTTGGTGGCACTCCTCCCCTGCTGCACATCGAAGCCCGCACTCTTTATCATCTCTTCGTTGCCGTTTGACAGATTTTGAATATCGTATGATAATTTGCGGATAGCATTCTCCACCTTCATCACCAGTGTTTGCCGGTGCGGTATAAAACTCTTGTCACCCGCTTCAATTTTATGGATAGTCTCTTCCAACTCTTCAGCCAAAGCCTGCATATAGGGCAACGAAGGTTCGGTTACCGGAAACCACGCATTGCCCGTTAGCTTGGCAATATGTATTTGCAAACGCCCCAGCAGTTTTTGAGGAGTGCGCAACTTATTAAACCCCAGTTTAGCCAGTACCAGTATAAATACGGGCAATAAAATTATTGGCTGATACTGCGACCGGTTAACGGGTGCACGTTTGTGTGCACGCATCAGCTTACGCGCACGTTTATTTTTAGTTTTCATAGTATAAATGTTTAGTGAATGGACTTAAAAAAAACAGGCTTTCTTGGGTTACACTTTAAATTAACCCAGGGTGTTGCTTTTTTTGCTATAGGCCGAGGAAGAAAGTAGCCCTGCCCCGCAGGGCATAGCGTTGCGGTTTAAATGCTGCAAGGTGCTTACCATAATACAGTTGGCCTGTTGTGGCAAGTACCGGTAGAAGATATATAACTGTGAGCAACATTTTAAAAAGGTGTTTGGCTTATAACGTTACAGATGCCGTAAATATTATTTGCCGTTGTATGCTGTTTTAAAAAATGACAGTTCTATGACAATTATTAAATACCCTTAACATAACCATAGGCACCGGTAGTTATGCTTATACATAGCCCAGTGTATGATCATAAATGTGCGGGATTATAATCATACACGCTAAGGGGTATAACCATAAGCAAGGGCATGTATAGTTATAAGTGCAGCCATGTATAAGCATAAGTAAACGCGAACACGATTATACAGGCGGGCATGTATAACCATAAGTAGGAGCATGTATAACTATAACCACGGCCATGTATAAGCATAATTAAGGGCAAACATGATTATACAAACTGCTATGTATAACCATAAGTTAAGGCATGTATAACTATAAGTAAGGGTATGTATAAGCATACTCTTGAGTAGTGTTTGTAATAAATAGTTGAAAATGAGCGGGTAAGTATTTTTCTTTAGTTGAGGCGTGCCTCAGAGATGAATATCCATGTTACATCTGTTGAGACATAAGCACATAAAAACATGAAATGACACTTCAGGATATGACCAATATCATTGTTGCTAATTTTCACAGATTTTACTTTCAATTCTCAATATAAAAAGTCAACAGAAGGTAATTCTATATCATCTCTCGTTATTAATACACAATTAATTAAGAGGACGTACCTCGTCAGGTTTTAAAAGAACTCAGCTACAAATAACAGCCAAGTTATGGTTGTTGCATTTATTAACTACTGCTAACCGACTACTACCGGGTAGTAGTAATGGTGTTTAGTAATTATTAAAAACAGCATAAGCCGAAAAGCTGAACAAAGAGTAGGCAACAAAAATAAACTACATGAAAAAGCTATTTACACTAAGTGTTTTGTTAGTCCTTGGTTTAATTACAGTTCAAGCACAACAATGGGCAAACACAGGCTCGGGTCCGTGGAATCCAAGTGAAGTATTCGTTATAGGCAATACCTTACATACTTTTGGACTGCTCACCGACTACGAAAGCAGCAACAATGGCGATATATGGACCAAAGATTCTCTTCTGGGAATGGGAACCTATCCAAGTATAGTATCCTTTGACCAATCAGGCAACAACTATTTCGCTGGGGATCCTTACGGAAAAATTTATAAATCATCGGATGGAATAAACTGGACATTGAATTACAATATGGGATCTTCTGTTCCTATCCCATACATTCTGGCCGATGGAAATAATTTGTATGCAGTTACTGATGGAGCAGGGGTGCTATATTCCACTGATGGCGGTGGCAACTGGCATCTGGGAAACAGCGGGCTTTTAAGTAATGGAGGGGTCAATGTTTACCAGATAGTGAAAGTGGGAAGCGATCTTTTTATTACTACCCTGAAAGGTGTTTACAAATCTACTGACGGTGGAGCCAGCTGGGTGCTGAAAACGAACGGAATGTCTTCTGCAAATCTTGCCTGCGTTGGAATAGCCTACACCGGTGGTGCTTTACTGGCTTCCAGCAGTGGTGGAGGTCTTTATCGTTCTGTTGATCTTGGCGAAAACTGGACTCAAATTACCAATGGCTTCAATGGGTTTATAAACTTAGGTACTATTTACACCTATGGAAATCTAACTGTTGTTGGTGGTTTGCTCTGCAAAGCATATTATTCAACCGATGCAGGATTATCGTGGACATTAATTGGCCAGGGAGTTGGTTTCGGTAGCACACAGTTTAGCGATTTTGTCGTATTCAATGGCAACTTATATACTGCTTCAACAGGGTATTGCATGAAAGTTGCGTTAAGCGCATTGGGAATTACCGGGATTCCGGAAAATAATATTCAACAGAATAATTTCTCTGTTTATCCCAACCCTGCCACCAGCCAACTATTTATAGAAACAAACGGTATACCGGTAACTGAAATAAATATTTACAGCACTACAGGCAGCCTGGTAAGCCAAACCACACTACCCCAAACCAAAAGCATAGATATCAGCCAACTTGCCACCGGTGTTTATTTAACTGAGATAAAGACAACACAGGGATGGGCGAAAAGAAGATGGGTGAAGATGTAATATACGAATTCAGTATTCCTTGTTACGGTTCTGACATAAGAAATAATTGAAATTCAAAGGCTAAGTTTTTAGTCTTTGGTTTAGGCATACCCTGCAAGAGAATATTGTTGATGCATCTCGGAAGACAGCGGATCAGACACAATACAGATTTAATTAATGCATAAGAATACTTGGCTCAAATGCATGACTGCATTGCGTCAGTTGAAAATGTACCGGTTAACTAATTAATGGGTAATGATAATTTGTTGAGTTGTTGATTTTGAGTCAATCGAAGTTTGTAGAAAATATATCCCTGCTGGCAAATTGCTTATGTCTGTTGTAACCAGAACCTGCCCTGAAGATTCTTCGCGGCTTGCCACATTTTTTATCAAACTGCCGTTAGCGTTGTATAATGTTATATGGACGAAAGCTGTTTTATCTAACACAAACCGAACCGATAAAATATTGGTAGCCGGATTAGGGAAAATATTCAGTTTAACTTCGGGTGCGATGTCGTTAATTCCTGTTGGTGATAATAAATACCAATAAAAATTTTCATAATTGTATCTCTCCGTTCCCAAATAATTTACACGTGCAGCATAAGCTTGGTAGCTCAGATTCTTATCGGCATCGTAATTATAAATGTAGTGCTGCGTTATTTCCATCAGGTGTGTGATGCTGCTTAGCTCGAATACTTTTCTATCAATTAAATTGTTGTCAGAATTTAATTGGTAGTCGGTTCGTTGAGCTAAATCCCACGAAGTGACCGAATTATTCCAGTTGTAACGGTACGTTTGCGAAAGGTAAATATTGCTTAGGTAGGTATAATCCACCTTATAAAAGTTTGTCCAAATCCCTGAATTGTAGGTGTAGAAAAATTCCTGAAGAACTTTGAGACCTGCATTATAGGAATATGACCACCGGAAGCCGTAATTCCATATACCTGCATTCCATGTAAATTGAGTCCTGGTATTCAATAGTCCTTGTACGTTATATGTATAGGCTTCATATTTTACGTTTGTCCATAAAGAACCAGCCCAACTTAAATTGAGTATGGTATCGTTTTGCTGTAATACGTTGTAGGTGTAAACGGTTTTGGTGCTGTTGTCATAGGCACTCGTTCCGGTGTTCCAAATTTTATGATAGTACGAAATTTTGTTTTTGTAACTATTATAATAGTATTCATCGCGATAAGAAGGAACAAAAGCCCCTCCTGTATATGTGTAGAATATTTTATAGAAAAGTGAGCTGTCTATGTCGTACTGATACGTTTCCCTGAAAGAACTTACCCACCCACCCGAATTATAATTATAGTAATTCTTGATAGATAGCAATCCCAGGGTAGGATGATACGTATAACTCTGCTTGGTTACAGTATCCCAATGAGCGGTACCGGTAGCATAAGCTAAATGCACCTCGGTGGAAACCCGGTTCTGTATATCATAATAATATAGTACAGAATCGTGGCCCTGCCACACGTTGTTAACAGTGTCCCAAAGATTATGCCTGTCAGCAAACATTAAATCGGTTTGTGCATTGGCAGCAATAAACAAAATACAAGTAGAGAAAGTGAGAAAAATGTTTTTCATTTTGTTGCTGATTAATTAGATGATAGATGCTTTCATGGAATAGATTCCTAACAAATCAATATTTTAAAACCGGGCTATGGGTATACTACATCACTAAGTAAACCATCGGTTAAGTTTATAACTGCAGTGCCGTTGTGTTCTTTTGCTTTAAAATTAAAACTTCCCGAAAATTTCTTAGCGCCTGTATTTACAGAAGTGATAGTAAGGGTACCGTTGTTAACTAAACTGTCGGTAAAATAACTTACATCATTACTTGCTCCGGTACCCACAGAATAAGATCCCTGCAAAGTACCGTTCCATGTTCCGGTAGTTTGATCGTTTTGTATGGCATAGCTCCCTACAGTTGGAGGATAAGGAATAAAACCTATTGATATGGTTCTGTCAGGGCTTTGATTGGCACAAGCTACAATGGTTAGGTTGAAAACTGTACTTACTTTCACTGCAATTGAGGTCGATGCCTTATACGCAGTGCCATCTGCTTTCCAATTAACTACAACAGGACCGGGACAAGTGATAGAGCCATCATCACGATGGCAGGATGAAATAGTAGCTACAAGTATAATTGCAGCAATTACGTTTGAAATTATCGTGTTCATCCTTTGCGCTTTTATTTGTAAATTATAAAGTTGTAAATGTGTGGTATAAAATTCATATATAAACTGAGTAAAATCATTTTTTTAATATAGTTTGCTTTTCACCACCCCAAACCAAAAGCATAGATATCAGCCAACTTGCCACCGGTGTTTACCTAACTGAAATAAAGACAATACAGGGATGGGCAAAAAGAAGATGGGTGAAGATGTAATATACGAATTAAGGATTCTTCGTTCCTCGGAATGACAAAACCGGCTACTGGCTGTTTGTTACCTGCAATTTGAGCTAATGTGTTGTTTAACAAACGCACGAATATTCCCGTTTACATTTAGTTTCGCCCGACTATGACACTAAAAGAAAAATACGGTCCACTGGCTCTGGTAGCCGGAGCCAGTGAAGGTATAGGAGCTGCCTTTGCTACTTACTTAGCATCATCAGGGATCAACTTAGTGCTGGTTGCCAGACGCAAAGAGCCGCTGGAGCAGTTAGCCGCAGAGCTTACTACCAGCTATAAAATTGAGGTAAGTTGTATTTGTTGCGACCTGGCAAGTGCCGGTGCTGCCGCTCAGTTACAGCAGCAATTGCAGGGTAAAGAAATAAGTCTGCTGGTTTACAATGCCGCCCTATCGTATATCGGTGCATTCGAAAAAAACACCATGGAACACAACAACCAGATTGCACAGGCCAACATGGTTACGCCCATGAACCTGCTGCAACTATTTGCCCCGCCCATGCTTGCAAAAGGAAAGGGCGCTATGATACTGATGGCCTCGTTAGCGGGCTTTCAGGGCAGTGGATTTTTAGCAACTTATGCTGCCACCAAAGCATTTATCCGGGTTCTGGCAGAAAGCCTTTGGTATGAGTGGAAAGACCGCGGGGTAGATGTAATTGCCTGTTGCGCGGGTGCTACCGCCACCCCTAATTTTATAAAGACTAAACCGGAGAAGGCCGACTTCTTTGCTCCGCGCGTGCAAAGCCCCGATGAGGTGGTGAAGGAGTGTTTTGAGAAGTTAGGCAAAGAGCCATCGTTTGTTACCGGTACCGGTAATAAGTTAGCGAGTTTTATTATGCAGAAACTGATGCCCCGCAAAACGGCCATCAACATAATGGGTGATACCACGAGGAAGATGTATAGGTTGTAACAACGTCATCCTATGCTTGCATTCAAGAAGCGAGAAGAATAATAGATTGTATTTATTAATTCATCGCTGAAGGA
>CAIYOV010000447.1 GCA_903927935.1 uncultured Bacteroidota bacterium
AGCAAAGTAATCTACACCCTGCTTGGTTAAGTTAATAGCCATGTTGCTTCCGTTCAGATAACCGGAGCCATTTACCGGTCCGGTATAGTTACCGGTAGCATTTTGTGTAAGAATTTCAAATTTGTCGTAATCAAGCATGGTTCCTACTATGGTGTAGCCTTCATTATCAAAATTGTTAATGATAATCTGCTGCACAATGAGTCCGTTGGTTACATAAAGCGGATGCTGCACTATCCCGGTAGAGTTTGATGAGGTGGTAGCATTCCATGTTCTTACAAATTTATTGCGCGATGGAATGTTGCAGTATGTTCCTTCATATCCGATAGCACAAAGCGAATCACAAAGCCCCCCCCCCCACCTGCCCTTACAACCACAGGTGCCACCTGTTTGACATTCTCCACCATTCTGGCAATGCACATCTTTACACCCCAGTTTGCAACCGGTGATGCCGAAACCCAGGAAAAGTAAAAGTAAAAGGGCGGAAAATTTGCTTCTCATCAGCGCGCTAAACTATTAAAACTGTAATCAATAATTTTACCTTCGATTGTTTTTAATTTACCTGTGAACTTATGCGCTTAGTTGCACTCTGTTTTATTGCCCTTCTTCACACCTCTTTCGTTTCTGCTCAGCAATACACTAACACCATTAAAGGAAAAGTAATAGACAAAGACAGTCACCAGCCGCTTTTCGGGGTAAATGTGCTGTTACTTAATTCAAATCCATTGCGAGGTATAAGCAGTGATGCCGATGGAAACTTTAAATTGGAAAACGTACCGGTGGGTCGTCAGTCACTCAAATTTTCCTATCTAGGTTACGATGATGCCATGGTGAGTGAGTTGCTCGTTATTTCAGCTAAAGAACTTACGGTAAATATTGAAATGCAGGAAAAAGTAACGAATCTAAAAGAAGTAGAAGTGGTTAATTACAGAGATAAATCAAAAGCCAACAACGACTTTGCCCCCATCAGCGCACGTTCGTTTTCTGCTGAAGAAATGAACCGGTATGCCGGTACACAGAACGACCCCGCGCGCATGGCACAGAGTTTTGCCGGTGTAGTTACCGCCAACGATGAAAACAATCAGATTGTTGTTCGTGGAAATTCTCCGCGCGGTTTGCTTTGGCGCATGGAAGGTGTTGAAATACCAAACCCAAATCATTTTGCAGGTAGCGAAGGTTCGACCGGTGGTGGTGTAAGCATTCTTTCTTCGAATATGCTGACCAACACCGATTTTTTCTCCGGTGCATTTGCTGCAGAGTACGGCAATGCATTAAGCGGAGTATTTGATGTGAATTTGCGTAAAGGGAATTCTGAAAAATGGGAGTTTGCCTTAAAAGCCGGAGTGTTGGGAGCCGAGGCTTCTATCGAAGGTCCATTTAGCCGAAAGTATAAAGGTTGTTTTCTTATAAACTACCGGTACTCAACGCTTGATTTGTTTGCGCTAATGGGTTTTGATATTGGTGGTAACGTTACGCCAAAGTATCAGGACGTGTGTTTCAATTTTTATTTCCCCACTAAAAAGGCAGGCAGTTTTACCGTATTCGGACTTGGTGGCTTAAGTTCACTTGGCGACAAAGCCAAACGTGATACCACCAAATGGAAAAACATTTCGGATAAGAGTGAATTTACACAGAGTCAAATGATGGGAGTGGCAGGAATAACACATTTATACTTGCTGAAGGATAACCGGACTTACATTAAATCAGTAGCAAGTTATAGCTACACCAATAGCGGAAACAGTGACGATACATTAGATTACGATTTTAAAAAGTTTGAAATCGACAAGCAGAAATTTATTTACAAAATATTCAGGGCAACATCTACACTGAACACAAAACTGAATGCAAAAAACGTTTTACGCCTTGGGGTTATATACAGCAATACCGATCACCAACTTTACAGCGAGAAATACTCTTATTTGATTCACACAGTTGAAACACAGGTCAACAACATTGGCAACACATCTATGCTTCAGGCATATACCCAATGGAAACACCGGTTCAGCGAGCAGTTCCAATTAAACAGCGGAGTGCATTTTCTTTTTTCGTTTCTCAACAACAAGTTTTACATAGAGCCCCGCATGAGTGCCGAATACCGCGTTAGTGAAAAACAATCGCTCAGTTTTGGATTAGGACTTCACAGCCGTATAGATGCTGTTTCTACATACGTTTCTTATTCATCACAAAATCAATTGCCGAATAAGAATCTCGATTTTTCGCGTGCGCTTCATGCAGTGTCCGGTTATAATTTTAGTTTTCTAAAAGATTTCAGATTAAAAACAGAAATAT